>CAIXOY010000628.1 GCA_903921135.1 uncultured Gammaproteobacteria bacterium | reverse complement strand
CACTGCATATGGGGCGCCTTGGCCACACCGCCCTCGTGGCACTGCGCGCAGTGACGGGCGTAGACGGCAGCGCCCGGCAGGCTCGTGCGGTCTGCGATCAGACCGTCGGCGGTGGAGAACTCGTCGGTGGAGCGCAGGGTTTCCGCGGCCTGCACGGCGGTGGCCGCGGCGATCACCTGGAGGGACATGAGCAGGGAAAGGATCACGCGCAGAGTTGGATGCATGGCGAGGGTTCCGTGTTGTTGTGTGATGGGGCGCCGCTCAGGGTCAATCCTGCCACGCCCGCCGCGCCTGCGCAGCAGTTCGCGGCAATGCCACCTCCCGGGCAGCATGCATATCCGCTCCCGGGCACTCCGTGTGGATTGGCTCGTCCCGCCGTCCGTGTTCGCTGCTGCCGTGCGTTGTGGTGCCCGGGCGGCCCGCTTAAGGTACGCGCGCCCTCACTGTTGCAGGATCTGCCATGCCCTACCTCGACGTCATCGACCGCAACGGCGAATCCAGGCAGTTGAGCGCCCGTGAGGGCGACAACGTGATGGAAGTGCTGCGGGACGCGGGGCTGCCGATCGAGGCGGTCTGTGGCGGCTGCTGTGTGTGCGCCACCTGCCATGTCTACATCGACCCGGCCTGGGTGCCGCGGCTCGCATCCCCGAAGCGCGGCGAGGTGGCACTCCTCGAGGGTTGCCGGCACTACGAGAGCGCCACTTCCCGGCTGGGGTGCCAGATAAGCCTGCGCGCCGAGGACGATGGTCTCGCACTCAGGCTCGCACCCGAGGAGTGATTCAACCTGCCAAAGGCAGCCGCGTGGTGTGCTTCACGCGGGAGAGGGCGATCGTCGATTCCAGCGAGCTCACCCCTGGCAGATGGATGAGTTTTTTCTTCAGCAAACGCTCGTAACTCTCGACGCTGTCTGAAACCACCTTCAGCAGGAAGTTCCAGCTTCCCGAGACCGCATAGCACTCCATGATCTGCGGCACCTCGGCGACGGCCGCTTCGAAACGCTCCAGTGCCGCCTCCTGCACCAGGTCCACCCGGACGTGGGCGAAGGCCGTCACGCCGAAACCCACCGCAACAGGATCGAGCAGCGAAACCTGATCGGTGATGACGCGCGCATCGTGCAGGCGCCGGACGCGCTTCCAGCACGGGGTATGTGACAGGCCCACGGCGGCCGAGATATCGGCGATGGAACTGTTGGCGCTCTCCTGGAGGACGCGCAAAATGGCGATGTCCAGCGCGTCCAGACGGAGCGTGCTGCGGGCGGGTTCCGTGGCGGTGGATGAAACTGCGGCTTTCGGGATATCGCTCATTACAAGAACGTCCGTTTCTCGCTATTGGTGAACAGAGGCTACATGTCCTACGCCGCCACATCCACCCACAGTTCATCCGGCGACGGGGAGTTCCGCCGTCACTGGCGACTGCTGCTCGCCGCGATGGCCGGCGTGATCTGCAGTTCGGTGGTGTTGCCGTTCTACACCATCGGTACTTTGCTGAAGCCCGTCACGGCGGAATTCGGCTGGAGCCGCGCCGAGTTCCAGTCGGCCATCCTGTTCAGCGCCACACTCGGTGCGATGGCGGGCCCGGTGGTGGGTTGGCTGATCGACCGCTACGGCTCCCGGCGCATCGCCTTGCCGGGGCTCGCGGGGCTCAGCCTCGGCTTCTTTCTGGCGGCATCGATGGATGGCTCGCTGTGGGTGTTCTACAGCGCCTATGCCTGCATGGCCTTGCTCGGGGCGGGCACCACGCCCATCACCTGGACCCGCGCGGTGGGGGCGGCCTTCAGCCGACGCAGGGGGCTCGCGCTCGGCATCGCCCTGTCGGGTACCGGCATCTGCGCAATGGCCGCGCCGCTCTTCACGGTGTGGTTGCTGGAGCAGCACGGCTGGCGCGGGGCCTATGTGGGGCTCGGCCTGTTGCCGCTGCTGCTGGCCGCACCGCTGGTGCTTTGGGGGTTCCGGGGCGAGCCGGCACCCGGAGCACCTGCCGACGCGGCCGGTGCCGGCGCAACTGGACTCAGTGTCAGGGAAGCGCTCCGTGGATACCGGTTCTGGGTGCTGCTCGGCTCGGTCTTCTTCGCGTACCTCGCCGTCTCCGGCATCGGGCCCAACATCATCCCCGCGCTCACCGATCAGGGCTTGAGCCCGACGCAAGCGGCGCTGCTGCAGGGGGTGTATGGCGCATCGATCATCGGCGCGCGGATTCTCGTGGGCGCTCTGGTCGATCGTTTCTGGGCGCCCGGTGTGGCCTGCCTGTCGCTGCTGCTGCCGGTTGTGGGGTGTTTGATCCTGAGTGATCCCGCGCCGCTCTGGGCGCAGGGGGTCGCGATGGCGCTGATCGGCTTTGCCGCCGGTGCGGAGCTCGATCTGATGTCCTTCCTGGCGGCGCGTTATTTCGGGATGCGCCATTACGGGGCCATCTATGCGCTGCTCTACGCGGCGCTGGCCGTGTGCTCCGGCACTGCGCCCGCGTTGTTCGCCCTGGTGCAGGACCGCAGCGGAAGCTACGACGCGGCCTTCGCGGGCGCCGCCGTGCTCTTTGCGCTGTCGGCGTTTCTGGTGCTGGCGCTCGGGCGTTATCCGCGTGCCGATGGGCATCCGGCGAGCTGAGGCGCGAGAGCACACCGATCCTGCAGAACGACCGTCCTACGCCGACTCCGGGCGGTGACACATTCGTTTGTCGTTGCGGGCCAGCATTGCGCGCATCGGCGAAGCCCTTGGCCCGCCTCGGTGCCCGACCCTATGCTGCGGGCTGCACCACGCGCAGTAAGGGGAGCAACTCGACATGGCCACACGGCGTACCCTGATCGAACACGGCACCCTGATCGACGGGCTCGGCAACGCGCCCTTCAAGGGCTCCGTACTGTTTGACGAGAGCGGCATCCTCGCGGTGGGCGAGATGGACCCCGCCGTCACGGCAGATCCCGGCCTGATCCGCATCGATGCGCGCGGCAAGCACGTGATGCCGGGCATGATCGATGCCCACTGCCACATCACCTTCGACGAACCCCACAGCAACGACGAACTGTTCTTCCACCGCCGGCCCGGCCTCGCCGCCATCATCGCCGCCTACAACGCCCACAAGGTGCTGCAGGCGGGCGTCACGGGCTTTCTCGATGCCGACTGCATTTTCGATCTCGGCGTGGACCTGCGCGATGCCATCGAGGCGAATGTGGTGGCAGGGCCGCGCATGAGTACGGGCGGCTACGTGATGATGACGGGTGTGGGTGGCACGGCGGGGCGCCTGCTGCCGGACACCGGTACGCGTGGCTACGGTGTGGTGGTGGGCTCGCGCGAGGAGATCGTGGCCGAGGTCCGGCGGCAGATCAAAATCGGCGTCGACTGGATCAAGGTGCACGTCACGGGGATCATCCCGCGGCAGGCAGAGGCGGGCGAGATCCAGATCTGGTCTCTGGAAGAGCTGCGCATCGTGGTGGATACCGCGCACCAGCTCGGTATCCCGGTGGCGGGCCACTGCCGCAACGCGAGCAGCACGCGGGACGCTGCGCGCGCCGGCTTCGACCTCATCCTGCACGCGACCTACATGGACGACGAGGCACTCGAGGCGCTGGTGAAGCACGGCACACCGATCGTGCCCTCGCTCACCTTCCAGGCGAACCTCGCCGACCACGGCGATCTGGTGAATGCCTCGCCCGAGCTGCGCGCGATTTTCCGCCGCGAGATCGAGGAGAGCGCGGCGATGCTGCGCCGTGCCGTGGACGCGGGCGTGCCGCTGCTCTGCGGCAGCGAGAGCGGTTTCGCGCTCACGCCCTACGGCGAATGGCATTACCGCGAGCTGCAGCTCTTCGTCGAGGAGTTCGGGCTCTCACCGCTCGAAGCAATCCGTTGCGCCACCAGCGAGGCGGCCCGTGCGCTCAAGATGTACGGCAAGACCGGTGCGCTGAAGGCGGGTATGCACGCCGACCTGCTGGTGATCGATGGCGATCCGGTGGCCGACATCCGGATCCTGGGCGACAAGCGTCGTCTGGAGCACATTTTTGTCGGTGGACGCGCGGTGTCGCGCGAGCCGCCACGCGCGCGCGCGCCCATCAGTGGCTGGCGCGTCGGGCAGTTCGCCGAGCGCGCACTCACCTGGGATATGGCACACGGCCGGGGATGAGACCGCGATGAACCTCCACCACCTGAAAGCCTATCCGCACGTCGAGAAAGCGCTCGGCCTGCCGGACCTGATGCAGTCCCTTTACGACGAGGGCCGCAAGGTGCTGATGGACCAGACGCTGGTCACGCTCCATGGCGAGGAGCACCGCGCGCGTCGCCTGCTCGAGATGCGGATTTTCCGGCGTGATTTCCTGCGTTTCTACGAAGAGGACGTGCTGCCCGGGCTGCTCGAGGAAACGCTCGCGCCCCGTCTGGCCGCCGGCCGCCTCGAGGTCGTCGAGTTCGGCTACCGCGTGATGATCCACCTGGCCATCGCCTTCGCCGGCATCGACCGCCAGCGCTTCACCGATGAGGAGAGCGACGGGCTTCTCCACATGATCCGCGTCTTCGGCAAGGCCGCGACGCTAGGCCAGCTGAAGGGTGATCCGGAGCCGGTGCGTCAGGAGATCCGCGAGCAGCTCGGGATCTTCGAGCGCGATTTCTTCCTGCCCTCGGTGCAGCGGCGGCGCGACGCGATTGCCGCGTGGCGTGCCGGCTCGCTCCCGGAAGAGGAGCTCCCGCGCGACATCCTCACCGTGCTGCTGCGCAACGAGGACAATCTCGAGCTCGCATCGGATGTGCTGCGCAACGAGGTGGCGTTTTTTTTCCTCGCGGGTGCGCATACCTCGGTGCATTCGCTGGGGCACCTCGTCCACCACCTGCTCGAGTGGTGCGAGGCGCACCCTGAAGAGCGTGCGCTGCTCGAGGCCGACGCGCTCCGCGTGCAGCGCTTCGCGCACGAGAGCTTCAGGCTGCACCCGTCCAGCCCGGTCGCGCGCCGGCGCGCCGTGGCCGACACACAGTTGCCCGACGGGAGCCTTGCCGTCACAGGCGATACCGTGGTGATCGATCTGCGGCAGGCCAATCGCGACGAGAGCGTCTTCGGCGCGGATGCTGCCGCCTTCAACCCGCTGCGCCGTCTGCCCACGGGCATCTTTCCGCACGGCATCACCTTCGGTTCAGGTGCGCATGCCTGCCTCGGCAAGGCGCTGGCCGCCGGCACCGTGCTGCGCGGCGAGCAGGCCCCCGCCGAGGGCAACCACCAGATCGGCACGGTCGCCACCATCGCACAGCGCCTGCTGCGGGCCGGTGCGCGTCGTGATCCGGCGCAGGAGCCGCGCGTGGACCGCAAGATCGAGCGGGAGACATGGGAGTTCTACCCGTTGCTCCTCGGCGCCGCGGCGCCGGCAGGAGACCGCGCGTGAGCGAGCACGTCTTCTCGACCGTTCGAGGTGTGCAGGACGCGCTGCGCAACACCGACCTCGAGCAATCGATGTACAAGGCCGGCGCGATCATCATGGATGACGTGCTGCTCACGCTGCACGGTGCCGAGCACCACAAGCGCCGCACGGCCGCCTTCAAGGTGTTCGGGCGCGGATACTTCCGCTACTACGAGCGGGAGGTCTTTCCCGCCACGCTCTCGCGCACGCTCGAGCCCTTTCTTGCGCGCGGGAGCGCCGATCTCATCGACTGCGGTTACCGCGTCACGCTGAATCTCACGGCGGATTTCGCCGGCATCGACCGCCCGGAGCAATCGCCCGCCGAAACCGAGGCGCTGCTCTACTGCGTGAAGCGCTTCAGCGAGGCGGCCACGCTGTTCCATTCCACGCGTGATCACGCCGAGGTGATCCGCGACGCGGCTGCGGCCCTGGCGGAATTCGACACCCGCTTTTTTGCGCCCTCGCGTCTGCGGCGCGAGGAGGCGCTGGCGCGCTTTGCGGCGGGCACGCTGACGGAGGAGGAACTCCCGCGCGACGTGCTCACGGTGCTGCTGCGCAGCTACGCAGAACTGGGGCTCACGCCCGAGATCCTGCGGCGCGAGATCGCGTTCTACATGCAGGCCGGCGCCCACAGTACCGCCAACTCCACCGTGCACGCGATGCACCACATCCTCGACTGGTGCGATGCGCACCCGGGCAGCCGCGAGGCCCTGCTGGCCGACCGTCTGCTGTTGCAGCGTTTCGTGCACGAGAGCCTGCGCCTGCACCCGGCGAGCCCCGTTGCACGCCGCAGCGCCGGTTGCCCCACACGCATCGGCGCGCAGCTGGAGGTTGCAACGGGCGATGACGTGATCGCCGACATCCACAGCGCCAACCGCGAGACAGCGGTCTTCGGTGAGGATGCGGCCGTGTTCAATCCCTACCGCACGATCCCGGCAGGTGTGTGGCCCTTCGGCCTCACCTTCGGTTTCGGCATGCACGCCTGCATGGGGCGGGATCTCGACGGCGGCGTGGTGCCGCGCGCAGATACGCGTGCAGACGACCACCAGTACGGCATCGTGATGCTGTTCGTGGAGTCCTTGCTGCGCCACGGCGCCCGCCGTGATCCCTCCCATCCGCCCGTACCCGATGCCAACACGGCGCGCCCCAACTGGGGGCGTTATCCCGTGTTGCTCGATTCGCCCTGAACACCGATCAACCCACGAGGAACACAACATGAAATCCGCACTGGTCACCGGCGCCGCCGCCGGTATTGGCGAGGCCGTCGCCCGCATGGCTGCCGAGCGTGGTTACCGCGTCGGCGTGATGGACGTGGATGCCGAGGGTGCGGCGCGTGTCGCCGCCTCGATCCCGGGCGCGGTCGCCCTGAGCGGTGATGTGCGCGACCCCGACGCGGTGGAAGCCGCGCTCGACCAGTTCGGCGCAGCGCCTGATCTGGTGGTGAACAACGCGGGCATCGTGCGCTTCGCCTCGCTGATGGACCACACGCTGGAAGACTGGAAGCTCGCGCTCGACATCAACCTCACCGGCACCTTCATCGTGGCCCGTGCGGCAGCTCGGCGCATGAAGGAGCACGGCGGCGGCAATATCGTGAACCTGGCGTCGATCAACGCGATCAACCCGGGTACGGGCATCGGCTCCTATCCCGCCTCCAAGGCCGGCGTCATCCGCCTGACCGAACAGATGTCGATCGAGTGGGCGCAGTACGGCATCCGCGTGAACTGCGTGGCGCCGGGCTTCATCGACGGCGGCATGTCCAAGCCCATCTACGCCAACCCCGAGGTGCGGCGCATCCGTGGCGGCGCCGTGCCGCTCAAGCGCCTCGGCACCTGCGAGGATGTGGCGGAGGCGATCCTCTGGCTTGCATCCGACGCAGCCGGCTACATCACCGGCCAGAACATCGCCATCGACGGTGGCGTGATCAACTCCGTGATCGCCAATCTGCCGCGCACCTGAGCCGATGCCGCGGAACCTGATCCTGCACGGCGGCATCTACCACGCCTTCGCCGAGGGCGCGGAGGAACTTGCGCGGAGCCTCTGCGCCTGTGGTGTTTCCTCCGAACTCGAGACAGACGTGGAAGCAGCGTTTGCCCGCCTGCGCAGCGGTGACATCGACATGCTCACGGTCTATGCGCTGCGCTGGCGCATGCTCGATCACGAGAAGTACGCGCCTTTCCGTGCGGAATACGCGATGTCGGTCTCCGAGGCAGGCCGTGCCGCGCTGCAGGCCTTCGTGGAGGAGGGCGGTGCGCTGCTCGCGCTGCACACCGCGAGCATCTGCTTCGATGACTGGCCGGGCTGGGGCGAGGTGCTGGGTGCGCGCTGGCGCTGGGGTCAGTCTTTCCACCCGCCGCCGCAGCAGGCGCAGATCCACGTGGCCGATGCAGAGCATCCCATCTGTGCGGGCCTGAGCGATTTCGAACTCGAGGACGAGGTGTTCCACGACCTGGAACATACCGCTGCAAACCACCCGCTGCTCTCGGCTTCGGCAGGCCCGGATGGCCGTCCGCAACCCGTTCTCTGGGCGCGCCGTCACGGTGCGGGTCGGGTGGTGTACGACGCACTGGGACACACCGTTTCCTCGCTGCAGCACCCCTGTCACCGGCGTTTGCTCCGGCAGGCCACGCAGTGGCTCATCCCCGGATCCACAGGAGTTTTTTCGTGAAAGACATACACGGCATGTCCATCCTCATCACGGGTGGTGGCTCGGGGCTGGGCGCCGGCATGGCGAGGCGCTACACCGCCCTCGGTGCGCGCGTGACGATCTGCGGTCGCCGGGAAGAGAAGATCAGTGCGGTGGCTGAGAGCATCGGTGAGGCCTGTCTCGCGGTACGTGCCGATATCACGCAGGCCGCTGACCGGGCGCGGCTGGTGGAGGCCGCTGTGGCGCACGGCGGCGGGCTCGATGCGCTCATCAACAACGCGGGAAACATGTACCGCGGCGCGATCCACGAACTCGACGAGGCGCGGCTGCTCGACATCTTCCACACCAATGTGGTCGCCGCGATGATGATGACGGGCCTTGCTGCGGAGCATCTCTCGGCGCGCAAGGGTGCTGTGATCTTCATCGGCTCCGTGCACAACCGCCGGGCCTTTCCCGGTGCCTCGCCCTACGCGGCCACCAAGGGCGCGGTCGAGACGCTCACCCGCGTGCTGGCGGCCGAACTCGGGCCGCGCGGCGTGCGCGTGAACTGCGTGGCGCCCGGTGCGGTGTTCACCGAGATCAACCAGCGCGCCGGGCTTGCCGACGACGAGGCCGCGCTGAAGCGCCTGCAGTCGATGGCGCCGCTGCACCCGCTGGGGCGCATCGGCACCGAGGAAGAGATCGCCGAGGGCATCGAGTACCTGATCCGTGCCGAGTGGACGACGGGTGCGCAGCTCGACGTCGACGGTGGGCTGGGCCTCGGCACCACCCCGTTCTGACGATGCACGCATGACGCCCGTGCAGGTGGTAGAGGCTTTCGTTGCCGCATGGAACCGTATGGATCTGGAGGCCATCCTCGCCTTCCTGCACGAGGACATCGTCTACCACAACATGCCCGTGGCGCCCCTGCACGGCAAGCCCGCGGTGAGCGCCTACCTGCGCTCGCGCTGGATCTTCGACAGCATCGACTGGGAGATGCCGAACATCGCCGCCACCGGCAACACCGTGCTTACCGAGCGCGTCGACCGCTTTACCATCGACGGCAGAGCGGTCAACCTGCCGGTGATGGGCACCTTCGAGATCAGGGACGGAGTGATTTCCGCCTGGCGCGACTATTTCGACATGGCCGGCTACCGGGCGCAGTTGCCCGTGCGCTGAGCTCACACGCACACCGGAGACACACGACATGCTCTACGCCATCAAGACCTCGCCCCAATGCACCACCTGGGCCGATATGCTCGCCGTCTGGCAGGCCGCCGATCGCATGCCCGAGTTCCACTCGGCCTGGACCTTCGACCACTTCTACCCCATCAACGTCCCCGATACGACTGCCCCCTGCATGGAGGGCTGGATCACGCTGACCGCGCTCGCGCAGGCCACGCAGCGCATCCGCGTCGGCTGCATGGTCACGGGCACGCTCTACCGCCACCCGGCGGTGCTCGCCAATATGGCGGCCACGCTCGATATCGTGAGCAACGGCAGGCTTGAGCTCGGTCTTGGTGCGGGCTGGAGCCAGGAAGAGTGCGAGGCCTATGGCATCGATCTGGGCACCCTCACGCAGCGCTTCGACCGTTTCGAGGAAGCCTGCGAGGTGATCCACAGCCTGCTCACCAAAGAGGTCACAGACTTCGACGGTAAGCTCTACACGCTGAAAAACGCCCGCTGCAACCCGCCGCCCGTGCAGCGCCCGCACCCGCCCATCTGCATCGGCGGCAACGGCGAGAAGCGCACCTTCCCGCTGGTGGCGCGCTGGGCACAGCACTGGAACTACGCGGGTTATGACATCGAGGGTTTCGTGGCGAAGCGCACGGTGTTGCACCGCATCTGCCGCGAGCAGGGACGTGATCCGGCAGAGATCATGACCTCGATCCACCAGCCCGTGGACCTCTCCAACCTCGGTGTGCTGGAAGAGAGCTGCCGTCGCTTCCGCGACGAAGGGCTGGGGCTGATGATTTTCTATCTGGCGCCGCCCCACACACCCGAGGTGCTGAAGCCGCTCGCAGAGATCGCAGCGCGGGTGGGCTGAGGCGCGTTCAGCCCTCGCGCAGACCCGCCTGCACCATGAGCGGCAGGATGCGCTCCTTGAACTGCGCGATGCCGGCTTCGTAATCGACCCAGCTGAGCGTGGTGCCGTCCAGGCCCGCCTTCGAGAAGGCCAGCAGGCCGTCGACGATCTGCTCGGGCGTGCCCACCAGCGGAAGCGCCCCGTAGCCGGCGATCATGTTCGAGGCCATGGCTTCCCAGTCGGCGCCGAGCGCGCTCTTCGAGTTCGGGATCAGCACGTCGAGGAGGTTCCTCACGCCCTCCCAGTCGCCGCGCTGGTTGACGTAGTAGTCGGCGAACTCGCGCGCTTCTTTCTCGGTGTCGCGGCAGACGATGTAGCACTGCCCGAAAACCTGTATGTCGCGGCCGTAGTCTT
>CAIXOY010000627.1 GCA_903921135.1 uncultured Gammaproteobacteria bacterium | reverse complement strand
GGGTTCTGTGCCCATGCCCCTCCTGCTGCCGGGTTCTGTGCCCATGCCCCTCCTGCTGCCGGGTCCTGTGGCACGAGGCCATGCGCTTTAGTCCCGCCGACGAACCCTGTGGGAGGGGGCCATGCCCCCGACTCTTCACCGGCCGCGAGGAAACCCCCGGCCTTGCGGCTGTGCGCGGGCAAGGGCTATCGTCGCCGCGCCACCGGACTGCATGAGGAGCACTCACGTGAGCTACGCACGCGGCGAAGACCGTTACGAGATCGAGCAGTTGCTCTATCGCTATTCCTGGATGGCCGACGAGCGCAAATGGGAGCTGATGGATACCGTCTTCGGCCCCGGCGGCACCATCGACTACACCAGCACCGGTGGCCATAAAGGCCCGTACCGTCCCACGCTTGAATGGTTGCACCGCGCTCTGGCGGGCTGGCCCATCAACCTGCACTTCATCACCAATGTCTGCATCGAGTTCACGGGAGAGGACACGGCGCAGTCGCGCTGCATGTTCCTGGCGCCCATGGCGCGCCTGCGTGATGACGGCTCGCAGGAGGTGATCACCAACGCGGGTTACTACCATGACCGCCTGGTGCGCACTGCAGAGGGCTGGCGCATCGTCGAGCGCGATTGCCGCCAGACGGTACAGATCGGTCAGTTGCCCTCGGGTTATGTGATCCCGGACTGAGACGCCGCCCATGGCCGTGTACTACACCGGGGATACCCGCATCCCCGAGGGCGAGCGCGTCGAGGCTTTTGATCCGCCGTACGAGGAGCAACTTGATCTGGCCGCCGTGGTCGCCATCGAGGACCAGGGCGACGGCAGCATGGTGCTGGCCAATGCCGGCACCATCTCGGGTCATTTCACCGGTGCGGGCAACGCGCACGGGGTGGTGGTGTCCCGCTACGGTGGCACCGGTGGCGGGCTCTTCCACAACGAGGCCGGAGGGGTGCTCGAGGTCCTGAGCGAAGGGCGCAATGACAGCGGCTTCGGCTATATTTTTTTCGCGCGGGGCTACTACGCGCCGCAGCAGTCCACAGCCATCCTGAACGAAGGCCTCATCCACGTGAGCGCTGCGGGCACCAGCGCCGTGGGTATCGAGGTCTGGGGCATCTTCGGTACGCGCATCACCAACGCAGGCACTCTCCGTGTAGAGGCGGCCTACGACGGCTACGGCATCAAGCTGGTCAACGACGATGACATCAGCAACAGCGGCCTGATCGAGGTCACGGCAGCCGAGATCGCCGTCGGCGTGGACATCGGCATCTACGGCGGCACGGGCTTGCGCAACACCGGCACCATCATCGTGCGTACGGCGCCCGAGAGCCCGTGGGCCAGCGTGGGCGTGCAGTGGTTCTCGAACAATTCCGATCCCGGCGTGCCACCGAACATCCTCGTGAACGAGGGCACCATCGATGCCGAGATCGCGCTGTATGCGAACGACGGCAACGGATACGCCTCCACGCTCGCCTGCCCGGACACCGTGCTCAATTCGGGCACATTGCGCGGGCTGGTGATCCTTGCCTACGGCGACGACGCGCTGCACAACAGCGGCCTCGTCGCCGGTGATGTGCTGCTGGAGCACGGCGATGATCTCTACTCCGGCCGACGTGGCCTGATGGAAGGGGTGGTGGACGGCGGCACCGGTGACGACACGCTGATCGGCGGCGCGGGTGCGGAGGTGCTGCTGGGCGGGGAGGGTGCGGATCAGCTGAACGGCGGCGCGGGCGATGACACGCTTTCGGGCGGTCGCGGGGGCGACGGACTCGACGGCGGTGCGGGCAATGATCTGCTGAGTTATGCCGATGCCACCCAGGGCATCGTGGCCAATCTCACGAGCGGCGTGGTGGACGCTGGCGCGCGCGATCTTGTGCGCGGCATCGAGCGCCTCGCCGGATCCGCTTTTGCCGACAACCTCACGGGCTCCGCGCTGGCCGATGCGCTCGAGGGCGGTGGAGGTGCGGACACGCTCTCCGGTGCGGCGGGCGCCGACACGCTGCGTGGCGGTGCGGGCGATGACCGCTTGCGGGGTGGCCCGGGTGCCGATGTGTTCCTGTTCCGTGCGGGAGACGGCGCGGATGTGATCTTCGATTTCGTGCCGGGCGAGGACAGGCTCGCCTTTTACGGCTTTGCGGATGCGCCCACGGTCTCGGCATCGACGCTCGGCACGACGCTGCTCTTTGCCTCGGGCGAGCAGATCCTGTTGCGGGGAGTGCTCCCGGAAGCGCTCGATCCGGCTGCGCTCGCGCCGCGGCAGGAGAGCGCACCGGCCGAGGCGCCCGTACCGCCCTCACAGACGCTGCGCGCGAACGAGGATGTGGTGCTGTCTGCCGGTGAACAGTTGCGGGTGAGCGATCCGCTGCCGTTGTTGCTGAGCGACCAGTGGTTCCTCAACACGGGCCTGGTGCTGGAGCGTTTCGGCCCGCTGCCGTCGTTGTTCCTGGACGGACGCCTGCTGTTGCAGACGAGTGACGGCTCGTCACCGTCGGTGGGCGTGCAGGGCTCGCTCACCGATGGGCCCTGGTGGGGCGAGAGCAAGGTGGTGATCGCGGCCGGCGGCCGCCTCGAGGTCGAGGCCGCGGGCAGCGCCCCGGCGATCGGTGTGCAGCGCGTGAACGCACTCTGGAACGCGGGCCTGCTGCGTGTCGAATCCGCGCTGTCCGATGCCACGGGCGTTGCGGCGCGGGACTCCGAGTTGCCCGTTGTGAACACCGGCCGCATCCAGGTCACGGCCGATCTGCTGGCCCGCGGTGTGCACGGAATCGAGGGCCTGTGGAACAGCGGCAGCATCGTGGTGAGCGGCACCGGCAGCGCCATCGCCGTCGACCTCTACGCCAACCAGACGCGCGATGTGCTGGTGAACAGCGGCTCGATCATCGCCGTCAATGCGGGCAGCAGCGAGCCCTCGGTGGCGCTGAAGCTCTCGAATGCGACGCTCGATTACACCGCGGGCGGCATGTACGTGAACATGAAAATCTGGAACAGCGGCACCGTGCGCGGCGACTACGCGATCCGCAATTACCAGCAGGTATTCCCGCAGCCGCTCGCCGGCTACGACATCTTCAATACCGGCAGCATCACGGGCCGTGTGGCGCTGGGTATCGGCAATGATCTGCTACTGAATGCGGGGAGCCTGCGCGGGCTGGTCTCGCTTGGCGGCGGCAATGACCGCTACGAGGGGCGTGACGGACTGCTCCAGGGGAGTATCGATGCAGGCGGCGGCAACGACGCGCTCTTCGGTGGCAGGGGCAACGAGACGCTGTCGGGCGGCATCGGCAGTGACACGCTCTCGGGTGGTGCGGGTGCGGACCGGCTGCAGGGTGGCGCCGGTCACGATGTGTTCCATCTGCGCCCGGGCGATGGCGCCGATCTGATCACCGACTTCACGCCAGGCGGCACGCAGGACCGCATCGACATCGAGGGCTACGCCGCCGCGCTCGAGATCCGCCAGGACGGCACCGACACGCTGATCGTGCTCTCGGCGACGGATTCGCTGCGCTTGCAGGGCGTTTCTGCTGCATCGCTCGAGGCGCAGGATCTGCGCTTCCTCGCGCCGGCGCTCGCGGCGCAGCCAGTCGTGCCCGATGCGCCACTCGCGCCCCTCGCGCCGGATGCGCCCGCAGAGCCGCAGGTAACGGCGCTGGCGCGCATCGGCACGGCGCGGGGCGAGGTGCTGCCGGGCACAGCACAGGCCGACATCCTCTTCGGGCTCGAAGGCAATGACACGCTGCCCGCTGCTGCGGGCGATGACCTGCTGCGTGGCGGCGAGGGCAACGACAGCCTGCAGGGCGGTGCGGGCAATGACACGCTGATCGGCGGTGCCGGACGCGACCTGCTCTCGGGCGGCGATGGCGCGGATGCTTTCGTCTTCGACGACGCCGACACGGGCGGCAGTTCTGCCGCGCTTTGCGATCTCATCACGGATTTCAGCCGCGCCTCGGGCGATCGTATCGATCTCTCGGGCATTGATGCCACGCGCATCTACGGCGACGCCGCGTTTGTGTTCATCGGCGAGGCGGCTTTCAGCGGCCAGCAGGGCGAGTTGCGGCAGCAACGCTACGCCGGCGATACGCTGCTGCTGGGCGATCTGGACGGCGACATGCTCGCCGACGTGTGGCTCCGTGTGTCCGGCGTGCAGGTTTTCGAGGCCGGGGATTTCCTGCTCTGAACGCCTGCCTCAGCCCCGCGCCCTGAAACCCACCCGCATCTCCTTGTAGCCTTCCATGAAGATCGAGCGCGTGTGGCGCGGCGGCGCAAGCAGCCGGAACTCCGTCATGCGCTTCACGATCTCGGCCAGCATCACCTCGAGGTTGAGCCGCGCCTGGTGCACGCCCACGCAGTAATGCCCGCCTTGGCCGAAGGTGCGGTAGTGCTTGCGCGCGATGGCCGGTGGCCGCGTGATGTCGAAGCGCTCCGGCTCCGGGAAGAACTCGGGATCGCGGTTGGGTGAGCCCAGCACGCAGACGAGCTTGTCGCCCTTGCGGATGCGCTCGCCCAGGAACTCCATGCCCTCGGTGGCGGTACGGCGCAGATACACGACCGTGTTCTGGTGGCGCAGGAATTCCTCCACCGCGCCTGGCACCAGCGAGGCGTCCTGTTCGAGCAGGCGGTACTGCTCCGGGTGCAGGATCAGCTGGTGCAGGCCTAGCGCCAGCGTGTTGCGCGTGGTCTCGAGCCCGCCCACGAGAAGGTTGTTGAAGAGCCGTCCGAATTCGGCATCGTCGAGCGCGCGGCCATCGACGTTCGCCTCCAGCACGTCCATCGTCATGCTGGGACGCGGGTTCCGGCGGTGGTCGGCGGCGAGTTCCGCGCCGAAGCTGATGAGGTCCATCGAGGCCTGGAATCCCGCCATGCGGTTCTCCGCGAAATCGGGGTCGTCGGCCATCGACAGCGTGTTCACCAGCTGCACCACGCGCGCGTAATCGGCGGCGTGCACGCCGAGCAGTTCGAACATCACGCGCATGGGCATCTGCATCGCCACGTCGTTCACGAACTCGCACTCGCCGCGTGCGATCACGGCATCCACGATCTCGCGCGCGGCGTTTTCCATGGCGGGCCGGCGGCTCTCGAGCGCCTTCAGGCGGAATGCGTGGTCGATCAGCGAACGGTATTTGCGGTGCTCGGGCGGGTCCATGAAGGTGAGTGATTTCTGCTGCTCGGCCAGCACCTCGGGCGGGAAGTCGTCCAGGATGGGGCTGAAGGCGTTGGTGAAGAGCGCGGGGGTTTTGAGTACGTGGTCGATGTCTTCCTGCCGGAAGAGAAGCCAGTGCCCGCCGCTGTAGTCGTCGGTTTCCCAGAGGATGCGGTGCTGCGCGCGCAGTTCGTCGATCAGCGCACGCGGCGTGCCGTGGGCGAAGCGCTCGAAATCCAGCAGCGTGTGGACGGGGCAGCGGCTCATGGCGGTTCTCGGCGGGGAGCGGGGGCCTCATGGTAATCGCAGCGCGCCTGTGCCGGTGAGGGCGGCATCGGCGCGGGGGCTTTGCGTATACTCAGCCCGGTTTTCACACCCGCGAGGATCGTCCCGTGCCCAGCTCCGAACTCGCCGCGATCCTTGCCCATGTGCCCGCGGATTTCGCCGATCCCTCGGCCGATCACGAGCACGTGCGCCGCACCTTCGCGCCCTTCCACGGGCACCCCGTGCGGCCGGAACTGCAGATGGATTTTCCGGCGTTGGGCGGCGTGCGCTGCGGGCGCTACACCGACGCGACACTCCCTTCCGATGCCCGCATCCTGTTCCACTGCCACGGCGGGGCTTTCGTCTCCTGCCCCCTGGACGTGTACCACTTCTACGCCGACATGCTGCTGCGCTATACGGGCAGCACGGTGGTGATGCCCGATTATCGCCTCGCGCCGGAGCACCGCTTTCCGGCCGCGCACGATGACTGCTTCAACGCCTATCGCGGGCTCATCGAATCCGGTGTGGATCCCGCGCGCGTGGTGGTGGTGGGTGAATCCTGCGGCGGCAGCCTCTCGCTCGCGGCGCTGGTGCGCGCGCGCGATGCGGGCTTGCCGATGCCGGCGGGCTATGTGTCTTTAGGCGGCTGGTTCGATCTCTCGGTGAGCGGGCCGGAGTTGCCGCCGGGGCTGGATTGTTTCCTCACGCCCGGCTGGGTGCGCGCCCGTGGTCGTGACTGCACCGGCGGCGCGATCGCGCTCGACGACCCGCGTCTCTCGCCCGCCTTTGCCGATCTGCGTGGCCTGCCGCCGCTTTACCTGCAGGTCGCCGAGTACGACACCGTGCGCGAGGGGGCGCTGTGCGTGGCGCAATCGGCCACCCGTGCGGGCGTGCGGGTGCTGCTCGAGTCCTGGCCCGGTGTGGTGCACGCCTGGCAGGGGCTTGCCGATCAGGGCGTGCCCGAGTCGCTCGCCGCGTGGCGGCGCATCCGCGCGTTCCTCGAAGAGATCGCGCCCTGAGCGCAGGGCAACCACTGCAATCCCACAAGAGGCATTCCGCATGCAGGCTTTTCCCGCCCCCGGCGCTGGCTTCGGCCGCATCGTGCACATCGCCTACCTCGTGCCCGACATGGACGCCGCCATGGCGCACTGGACGGCGCAGGCGGGGGTGGGCCCCTGGCTCTGTTTCCGCAACATCGATATGGCGGCCACCTACGAAGGCAAGCCCATACGGCTACGCATCCACGAGGGGCTCGCCTACGTGGGTGATATGCAGATCCAGCTGGTGCAGTCGCTGAATGATCCCTCCGAAGACACGCCCTATGCGGCGATGCTGCGCGCCGGGCGCTACGGCATGCACCACGTGGCCTGCATCTCTCCCGACATCGGGAGAGACATCGCGCGCGCCGAGGCGCAAGGCTGGGAAGCGGCCTGCCGCATGGAAGACGCCGACGGCCACCGCTACGTCTACTGCCGCTCGCGCGCGATGCCTGAAGTGTGGTGGGAGTTTCTGGAAGAGTTCCCCGCGCTCACGCAGATGTACCGCGAGGGCATCGCAGCCGCCGCCGCATGGGACGGCAGCAACCCCGTGCACAACATCGACTACGGGGCGCGCTGAGGCTTGCCGTTCAGCTCAGAAAACGGATGGTGAAAGGGTAGGCCCAGACCACGCCGTCGTTCGCCTTGATGCCGCC
>CAIXOY010000626.1 GCA_903921135.1 uncultured Gammaproteobacteria bacterium | reverse complement strand
CGCGGCAGGGCGGGAACTCGCGCAGGCCCTGCGCGAGGCGCTGGCTCAGGGTGACACGGGCGCCTTCCTCGCACATGCCGCGACGATACTGCGCAGAGCAGCGCTCTGCCGCTATCCGGCGGCGGAGGTCGCCTCGCTTCACGGGCACGATTGGTTGCTCTTCCTCGATCGCAGCGCCCGCATGCAGGGCTTCGTCGAGGGTCCGGGCGAGGCACTGGGCTTGAGCGCGTATGCGCCAGGCGCATCCTGCGACCCGCCCGCACTGGAGCGGCTATGCCGACGCTGGCTGCGGAGGCACCGGTGATCGAATTCCAGATGCCTTGGATTGCCGCACTACTCCCACTGCCGTGGCTCTTGCGGCGCCTGCTGCCGCCTGCGCCGGGCAATGCGCCGGGGATCTACTTCCCCGATACCGCACGCCTGGAAGGGCTGAACGGGGGCGCATCAGCAGCTCTGCTGCGACGCGCGCGTGCGGGCCTGCTGTGGCTGATCTGGACGCTTCTGCTGCTCGCGGCCACAGGCCCCCGATGGCTTGGCGAGGAAGTCTCGCTTCCCGCCTCGGGCCGTGACCTGATGCTGGCAGTCGACATCTCCGCGAGCATGGAAACCGCCGATCTGGAACTGAACGGGCGCCCCGCGGACCGTTTGCAGGTGGTGAAATCCGTGGCAGGGGAGTTCCTGCGCCGGCGCGATGGCGACCGCGTGGGTCTGATCCTGTTCGGCTCCAGCGCGCACCTGCAGGCCCCGCTCAGTTTCGACAGAAGCACGGTGGGGAGGTTGCTCGAGGAAGCACAGATCGGATTTGCCGGTCGCAACACCGCAATAGGCGATGCGCTTGCCATCGCGGTCAAACGCCTGCGGGACCGTCCCGAGGGCAGCCGAGTGCTCATCCTGATGACTGACGGCGCGAACACGGCAGGCGAAATCCCGCCGCGCGAGGCCGCTGATCTGGCGGCGCGCTCGGGGCTGCGGATCTACACCATCGGGATCGGCGCGGAGAGCATGGAACTGCCGGGGCTTCTGGGAGGCATGTTCGGAGCGCGACGCATCAATCCGTCGGCGGATCTGGACGAGGACACCCTGCGCTACATCGCGCAGCAGGGAAGTGGCAGCTACTTCCGTGCACGAGACCGGCAGGAGCTCGAGGCGATCTACGCGGAGCTCGACCGTCTCGAACCCGTAGAGCAGGACGCTGACGCGCGACGTCCGATGAGCTCTCTCGCTCACTGGCCACTCGGTGCGGCCTTCCTCGTGTCCGCAGCCCTGGCGCTGGCGAACCTGAGCGCACGACGCATTCCTGGCGCAGGAGCGCATCCATGATTGCGGCGCTGGAGGCGTTCCATTTCCTGCGCCCGTGGTGGCTCTTGGCATTGCTGCCTGCGGCCGTGCTTGCTTACGCCTGCCTGCGTGGCAGGGCCGCTGCGGGCGGTTGGGAGCGCGTCATCGACCGGGACCTGCTGGACGCACTCATGCTGCCCCGGGCAACACGCCAAAGTGCCCTGCCCTTCGGTCTGCTGCTCGCGGGCTGGAGCCTTGCGGTGATCGGGCTGGCGGGGCCTGCGTGGGAGCGGCTGCCCGAACCCGTGCACCGGCGCGGCGACGCACTGGTGGTAGCGCTGGACATGGGCGGCTCCATGCTCGCGGGGGACCTCTCACCCTCGCGACTCGCACGGGCCCGCTTCAAGCTGAACGATCTGCTCGCGCGGCGCAGGGATGCCTACACGGCCTTGCTGGTCTATGCCGGCGATGCCCACGTCGTCACGCCGCTGTCAGACGATACCGGCACGGTTGCCGCCATGCTGCCCGCACTGGACCCGGGGATCATGCCCGTGCCAGGCAACGATCCGGTGGCAGCCCTGCGGCTCGCAGTGTCGCTGCTGCGGGGCGCTGGCGTAACGGAGGGGCGCGTACTGCTGATGACGGATTCCCTGCGGGACGCCGACGCACGCGCTATCGCGTCGCTACTGGAGGGCAGCGGTGTCTCGCTCGCCGTCCTCGGCGTTGGCACGCGTGATGGCGCTCCCGTCCCCCTCGACGGCGGAGGCTTCGCACGTGATGCCAGCGGCGGCATCGCGATTCCCAGGCTCGACGTGGACGGGATGCGCGCCGCCGCATCCATTGCCGGCGCGTCCTTCCGGGAGATCAGCGTCGACGACGCGGACCTCGACGCACTGCTGCCGGCCTCGTTCGCGCAGCGCGCGGATGCCCGCAACAGCGGTTCGCGCGTCTACGACCAATGGCGGGACCGCGCCCCGTGGGTGGCGCTCTGCCTGTTGCCGCTCGCCGCCCTCGGCATGCGACGTGGTTGGCTGCTGCTCCTGCCGCTGTGCCTGTGCCTGCCGGCACCTCAGGCGCAGGCCCTCGAGTGGCAGGACCTGTGGCTGAGGAAAGACCAGCAAGCCGCGCAGGCTCTTGCAGCGGGAGACGCCGCACGCGCCGCACAACTCTTCCGCGACCCTCAGTGGAAAGGAAGCGCGCAGTACCAGGCGGGCGACTGGGCCGGAGCGGCCGAATCCTTCGCCGGAACGCCAGGTCCGGACGCCGACTACAACCGCGGAAACGCACTCGCACGTGCAGGAAAGCTCGAGGATGCCCTCGCGGCCTATGACGCCGCGCTTGCGCGAGAGCCCGGCATGGAAGACGCCCGCGCGAACCGCAAGCTGGTGGAGGATCTGCTGCGTCAGCAGGACGCTGGAAAATCCGGCGCTGACGACCCGGGAAAGCAAGGATCCGATCAACAACAGGACGAACAGGGAAAGACCGGCGGCCAGCGCTCGCCGGAAGACACGCAGAACGGATCGGAGGCCCAGCCCGATGGCGCCGGGCAGCAGAAGCCGCAGGAAGGCTCCGCGAACCCCGCTGATGCGGGCGATACCGCGGAGGCAGCCTCCCCACCGGAGGGCTCGGGCACAGATGGCAAGGCGCAGGCTCCCGATGGCAGCGTTCCGGGATCCGCAGGCAAGGCCGAGGACGGCAAGACGCCGACGGAAGCTGAGGCCCGGGCCGGCGCGACCGAGGGAACGGCGCGCGAAGAAGACCAGGCCGTCGAACAGTGGCTTCGGCAGGTTCCGGACGATCCCGGCGCCTTGCTCCGGCGGAAGTTCGCATACGAGGCCGCGCGGCGCGCAGCAGGAGAAGAGCAATGACACGAATGCGCATGGCCGCAAGCCTCTGCCTTGTCCTCGGCCTGCTGTCGCTGCCGGTGCGCGCGGAGGTGAACGCCAGCATCGACCGCAACAGCGTGAGTCTGTCGGAAACCTTCGAACTGCGACTGCGGGTTGCGGGCGCGATGAACGCGGACGAGCCGGAACTCGCTCCGCTGCAGCAGGATTTCGAGATCCTCTCCACGAGCCGCAACCACCGTATCAGCCTCGTACAAGGTCAGCGCGAGTCGTGGACGGAGTGGGTCGTGGTGCTGCTCGCCAAACGCAGCGGGCAATTGCAGATACCGCCAATCGCCGTGGGCGACGAGACCAGCACGCCGATCGCCCTTGAGGTGAGCGAGGGCCGGTCTGCCGGCAGCACGCCCGCGGGCGATGTGAGCCTTGAGCTCCTGCCGGGCACCGACGAAGTACACGTGCAAGAGCAGCTTCTGGTGACGGTGCGCCTGCTCCACGCCGTCAACCTGGGCTCCGGGGCATCACTGGATGAACTGGAGATTCCCGGGGCCGTGGTACGCAAACTCGACGAGGGCAGCCATGAACAACTGATCGGCGGGCGGCGCTTCGGCGTCTTCGAGCGACTGTATGCGGTCTTTCCGCAGAAGAGCGGTGAGATGCAGATCCCCGCGCTGCGCTTCCGCGGCAGCACCGGAGGCGACTCCTGGTTCGACCGCTTCGACACCGGCAGCCGGCAACTTCGGTTGCAATCCGACGCACGTACCATCCGCGTGCTGCCGCCCGAACAGGGCGCCTCGCCGTGGATCCCGGCGCGCAACCTGAGCATCGTGGAAACCTGGGACCTCGACCCCGAGTCACTGCGTGCCGGCGAGTCCGCCACACGCAGCCTGACCATCACCGCCGAAGGGCTGACCGGGGCACAGATCCCGCCCGTCCCCGAACCGGATCTGCCGGACGTGCGCTTCTACGCCGACAAGGCCGAAGTGAGCGATGCAGCGGCAGACGCCGGCCTCACGGGAACGCGCGTACAGCGGGTCGCGGTGATCCCGCAACGCGACGGAAATCTCGAGTTTCCCGAGTTGCGAGTGCGCTGGTGGAACACTGTCAGCAACCGCTTCGAGGAAGCGGTAGTGCCGGCGCGCACCTTGCGTGTCCAGGGGGGAACGGCGAGCACTGCGCCTCAGGGCGCCACGGCCGCTGGTCCGGTGGGCGCGAACAGCAAGCCCGAAGCGGACATGGCGGACACGGCAGCACAGGCAAGCGCACCCGCGCCGCAGCCGCCTTTGGCCTGGATGCTGGCCACAGCCGCAAGCCTTCTGCTGGCAGGGTTTTTCGCCCTGCAGTGGTATCGGCTACGGTCTGCCGTGTCTCTTCCGGCGGCGGCTGATGATGCGGCGCAAGACACGGAAAAGCAGGCGTTCTCCCGACTCGAGGCGGCATGCCGTGCAGGGGATGCGGGCGCCGCGTCGGGCGCCTTGGCGGATTGGGCGCGCACGGCCTTTCCGCACTCCGCGCTCCGCACACCGCGCGCACTCGGCGCCCTGACCGGGGATGCGGAACTGCGCTCGGCCATCGACGCGATGATGGCGAGCCGCTACGGCACGAAGACGCAGGCATGGGACGGAAGCAGTCTGCTGGCCGCTGCAAGCCGTCATCGCCCGGGGCGCGCGGCGCGGCCGGAAGGCCTGCCGCCGCTCTACGCCCGCGGATGAAAGATCAGTGCGTGATGGCTGCGATGCGGGCCTCCAACTCGGTGCGCCCTTCCGCTCCGGCCATCACCACCAGCACGTGGCCGGGCTCCACGCGGAAATCATCGACGGGGTTGAACACCCACTCTTCCCGGACCCTCAGTGCGAGCAGCAGATAGCCCGGCCCGCGCAGGCTCAACTCCGCGACCGGACGCGGCAGAAAACCCGCCGGCACCACGAACTCTTCCACGCGCAGTCCACCTTCCGAGCGCAGCATCTCGTCCAGGAAATTCACCACGCTCGGCCGGATCATCGCCGACGCGATGCGCATGCCACCCGTGAAATCGGGCGAGATCACATCGTCGGCACCGGCCTTGCGCATCTTGGCGATGTTGCGTACCTCGTGGGCACGCGCGACCACACGCACGTTGGGGTTCAACTGCCGCGCCGTGATGGTGATCATCAGGTTGCGCGAATCATCACCCGTCACCGCGAAAACACCCGCCGCGTCCTTGATGTCCGCGGATTCCAGCAAGGCGTCGTCCGAGGCGTCGCCATGCAGGAACAGCAGGTCGCTGAAGCTGTCGCGGTGCTCGTCGAAGCGGGCCGGATTGGCATCGATCGCCACGAACTTGCGACCGGTGACCTGCAACTCGTAGGCGGTATTGCGGCCCACGCGCCCGAAACCACAGACGATGTAGTGCCCGCGCAGCTTGCGGATACGGTTTTCCATGCGACGTCTCCGGAGTGTCTGGTCCAGGTCTTTCTCGAGGACGAAGACCGACAGGCGGGTGAAGAGGAATGTGAGCGCCCCGAAACCCCCGAAGGCCACCAGGCCCGCGAAAACCCGCTCGCCGGTGCTGTCGAGGGGCACCACTTCGCTGTAGCCCACGGTGGAAATCGTGATGAGCGCCATGTAGAGCGCATCCGACCAGGAGGCCTGCCGGTCGCCCGCCTCATGAAATCCGATGGTGGCCGTGACCGTCACCAGCACCACCACACCGGCCGCGAACAGAATCCGCCCGGTGAGCCGGGGCAGCGCGGAGTCCGCGCCCATCTCGAGCCCGAAGCGGCGCCGGGGCGCTGCCCTGCGGTCGTGGTGGCTGAAGGGGTTCGGCACCTCAGCCTCCGGGCGCCGCGAGGCTCTTGTTCACCACCTCGAAACAATCGGGTGACAACGCCGGCAAGGCGCGCAAGGACTCGAGGACAGCGCGCATGCCATCGGCGTGCAGCGGTGAGTGGCGGCGCCAGCGAGTGAGCGGTGCGAGAAGGCGCGCCGCCACCTGCGGGTTCATGGGGTCGAGCACCTTCACCTGCTCACCGAGGAAACGGTAACCGGCACCGTCCGCACGATGGAAGCCGGGCGCGTTGCCGCTGCAGAAGGCACCGATCAGGGCGCGCACCCGGTTGGGGTTGCGCAACTCGAAATCACGGTGCCCGAGCAGGGCACGCACATCCTCCAGCGCACCCGCATGGGGACGCTGCGCCTGCACGCTGAACCACAAGTTGAGAGCGAGCGCCTCGTGGCGCCAGCGCGCTTCGAAATCCTGCAGGAGCGCGGTCGCTCCACTCGCCTGCGGATCGGGGTCGCCTTGCACCAGCGCTGTGAGCGCTGCCAGTCGGTCGGTCATGTTCCGGGCAGCGTGATACTGCTCCCGCAGCAAGGCGCGACACTGCGCATCTCCAAGCAGCGACAGGTAATGGGCACACGCGTTGCGCAGACTCCTGCGGCCAACCTGCACCGGGTCAACACGGTAATCAGCCTCGGGCGTCAACCGGCTGTAACAGTCGAGAAATTCCGCTTTCAGGCTGTGCGCGAGCGCACGACGCTCGCTCTGGCGCGCCGCGTGAATGGCCAGCGGGTCGATGATCTCGGCGAGTTCGCCGAGGTAGGTTTCCGCAGGCAGCACCAGCATCTGCGCCACCGTGGCCGGATCAGCGGAGGTGTCCAGCAACAGCGCGCGGAACGCGCTCTGCAGCCCGGAATCGGGATCCGCGCCGCCCTGCCCCGCCATCCGGGATTGCAGCACCCGCAGCGCCAAGGTCTGGCCTGCGTCCCAGCGCGCAAAGCCGTCAGTGTCGAGGCGCATCAGCCGCTCGAGATCCGCGCTGCTGTAATCGAAGCGCGCCTTCACCGGCGCGGAAAAACCGCGCAGCAGGCTGGGCACCGGACGCTCCGGTATGCCGGTGAAAACGAATGTGGTTTCTGCGTCACGCAGCTCCAGCACGTGCTCGGTGGCCTTCGCGCTCCCGGCATCCGTGAAGGCCAGCTCACCCGAACTGCCGATCAGACCCAGACGCACAGGAACATGCATGGGGTCCTTTTGCGGTTGACCGGGCGTGGGCGGACAGGACTGCGCAACGTGCAGGCGATAGGTGGCATCTGCCGCGTCGTACTCGTCACGGAACAGCAATTGCGGCGTGCCTGCCTGCGTGTACCAGAGCCGGAACTGCCCGAGGTCACGGCCGCTCGCATCCTCCATGGCACGTACGAAATCCTCGGTGGTCACGGCCTGCCCGTCGTGGCGCGAGAAGTAGAGGTCCGAACCGCGGCGGAAGGCCTCCGCGCCCACCAGTTCGCGGATCATGCGCACCAGCTCGGCGCCTTTCTCGTAGACCGTGAGCGTGTAGAAGTTGTTGATCTCGAGATAGGAGTCGGGACGCACGGGATGCGCCATCGGGCCGCCGTCCTCGGCAAACTGCGCCGTGCGCAGCAGCGCCACGTTCTCGATGCGGCGCACCACGCTGGCGCCTGTATCGGCGGAGAACTGCGCGTCACGGAAGACCGTGAATCCTTCCTTCAGACTCAACTGGAACCAGTCCCTGCAGGTGACGCGGTTCCCCGACCAGTTGTGGAAGTACTCGTGCGCCACGATGCCCGCGATACGCAGGAAACCCGCATCGGTGGTGATGTCCGGGTGCGCGAGCACGCAGGAGGTGTTGAAGACGTTCAGCCCCTTGTTCTCCATGGCGCCCATGTTGAAGTCATCGACCGCCACGATCATGAAGATGTCGAGGTCGTACTCGCGCCCGTAGACCTCTTCGTCCCAGCGCATCGACTGCTTGAGCGCGTCCATGCCGAAGGCACATTTGTCGAGGTCCTTGGGCTCGACGAAAATCCTGAGCACCACCGTGCGTCCGGAGCAGGTGGTGAAACTGTCGTCCAGCGATACGAGATCACCCGCCACCAGCGCGAAGAGATAACTCGGCTTGGGGAAAGGATCTTCCCAACGCACCCAGTGGCGGCCATCAGGCAGTTCACCACGTGCGGCCTCGTTGCCATGCGAGAGCAACACCGGGAAACCCTCGCGCGGCGCCACGATCTCGGTGCTGAAGCGTGCCAGCACGTCGGGGCGGTCGGGGAAGAACGTGATGCGACGGAAGCCCTCGGGTTCGCATTGCGTGCAGAACATGCCGCGCGAACGGTAGAGCCCTTCGAGCGCGGTGTTTTTCTGCGGTTCGATACGCACGCAGGTCTCGAGCAAGCACCGCTCAGGCACCGAAGGGACCTCCAGCAGATCCTCCTCATAGCGGAAATTGCTCGCCTCCAGCGCCTGCCCGTCGATCGAGATCGAGAGCAGCGAAAGGCCCTGACCGTTCAGCAAAAGCGGCGCATTGCCGGCCCCGGCAGCGGTGTTGCGACGCAACGCGAGCCGGCTGTGGACGAGGGTGAATTCGTCACCGAGTTCGAAGCGCAGATCGACCGTATCGACCAGAAAGTCGGGCGGCCGGTACTCGGAAAGTCGCGTGACGCGGGGCTGGGCGTCTTTCATGCAAAGGCTCTCCTCGGGGAGTGTGGACACAGGACGGGAAGCGCGTCTCAGCCGACGGCGCTCACCCTCACGTGATAGGACGTGAAATTGCGTACGTTCAGCACCTGGTTCCCGAAGATCAGGTACTGGCCCTTGATCCCGGTCAGACGCCCCTCGATCAGCGGCGTCTTGTCGAGGTTCAGCGACTGGGGCTTGCTCGGATATGCCTGCACTGGGTAGTCGATGCAGGTGATGCCCGCCTCCGGAAGCGCTTCGACGCTGCTATGGCCGAATTGCAGCCGCAGGTCTTCGAGCGCGGCCCTATGGGTCTCCAGGAGTTTTGCCGCCTCCGCGTGAAGGTCGATCTCCGTGGCCGTGCCAGAGAGCATCAGGCGCCAGTTGGTCTTGTCGGCCACGCTCTGGCCGAAGAGAACTTCCGCGAGGCCGGAGACCCTGCGCGTGGCAACGCGCAGCACGGGCAGGGCCTGTGTCGCGCCCTGGTCGATCCATCGTGTCGGGATCTGGGTCGCTCGCGTGATACCGACTTTCAGGCCCGAGGAATTCGCCAGGTACACGATGTGCGGGACCATGCAGGCTCCCTCGGCCCACTCGGGCTCACGGCAGGTGCCCAGGTGGAAGTGACAGGTCTCGGGCTTCACGATGCAGCCGTCGCACTGCGCCAACCGCTTGAAGCAGGGATAGCAGTAACCCTGACCGAAACTGCTCTTGCTGCGACGCCCGCAATGGCAACAGGTGATGGTTCCGGTGAACTCGAGACGCAGCACCGTGCCGATCAGAGGCCCGAGGGGAAGTTGCGCATCACCGAGCGGGAGTGCGTAGGAAACGGGCGCAGAGAGTTCAGTGCGCAGTTTGTCGAGCGGGCCGGTGCCGAGTTCCATCTCAGTGCCCACGGTCACGGATGATGCGGATGACCTCTGGCTCGGAAGGGCTGGCGCACACGTCGCCCACCGCCTTGCTGCCGCGGTCGATATGCCCCACGCGATCCTCAGGCGGCAGGTGACGGGCTTCCCACGCAATCACGGCCTGCATGCAGAGTTCGCGCTGCTCCACGCTGAGGCGTGTGCCGTCCGGCCAGCGGCCGATCTCGACGGCAGCACGAAGACCCTCGTGCACCTCCGGCGTCATCATCTGCAGGATGCTCTCGACGTCCATGCGCACCGCACCCCTAGCTCTTCGTGGAATCGCGCGGCGAGTATAACAACGCCGCCCCCGCACCAAGAGCCATGCCCGTCAGCAAACCGACCGCATGCGCGGCGTTCGCGATAGCCCCGAAGCCCAGCGCCTCGACCAGCCCGCTCATGCAGAGCAGCAGCCAGCCGAGCATGAAACCCACAAGGCCCGGCGCAAGCCTGGTGCGCGCGTCACCGGTCATCCGCGACCACAGCCACGCATAACCGAGCAGCCCGTAAATGACGCCCGACATGCCCCCGAAGAGGGTGTTTCGGTCAGCCAGAAACTGGGCGATGTTTCCGCCGGCGCCCGCCAGAAGCACCAGCGCGAGCACCGTGAGCGACCCGCGCGCCAGTTCAAGACGCCGCCCGAGTTCCCAGGTCCACAGCACGTTGAACACCGCATGCAGCATGCCGAAGTGGAGAAACACCGGCGTGACCAGCCGCCAGTACTCTCCGCGCGCATAGGTGGCAACGCTGCTGTCGATGACGATGCGGCCGGAGACGCGCTGCATGTCGGTGAATGTCAGCCAATGCAGCAAGCTGAGGCTGTCGTCGCCGTAAACCAGAAGCGTACCGATGAGACTGAGAATGATGGCCCCAACGGTGACGGGGGTGCGCCGCAACACCTGCAGCCAACGGCCTTTGTCCGAGCCCGCTGCCGGGGCCGCGGCGCGCATGTCGAGGGTGCCCTGCCTCCAGCGCAGGAAGTGCTCGCGGACCATCTGCGCGTGGGCCTCGGTCCCGACGAGCAGCACCTGCAGGCCGTCGGCCGTCTCGAACACCCGGTGCGGCACACGCAAAGACCAGAGGTGCGCGCTGAACTCCGCGAGTGCGGGACCGACGTCGGTTTCCAGAGCCTTGATCGCTGGCACGTCAGGCGG
>CAIXOY010000625.1 GCA_903921135.1 uncultured Gammaproteobacteria bacterium | reverse complement strand
GGCCAGCACGCGCTTCCAGCGGGTGTTGGCGCGCTGGGCCATGTCGAGCGAGCCCTCGGCGAGCCATTGCTCGTAGCTGTTGTTGTCGGTGATGGGCGAGCGGTAGAAGGCCGTTTCGAAATTCGCCTGGGTGTGGGCGCAGCCGAGGAAGTGCTTGCCCGGGCCTACTTCGCGCAAAGCGTCCAGCGCTTGGCCGTTGTCGCTCAGATCCACGCCCGCAAGCAGGGTGTGCATCATGCCGGCCTGGTCTACGTCGAGGATGAATTTCTCGTAGCCCATCGCGAGCCCGCCTTCGAGCCAGCCTGCCGTGTGCAGCACGAAATTCACGCCGCCGAGGCAGGTCGGGATCAGGGTGTTCGCGGATTCGGAGGCCGCTTGCGCATCCGGGATCTTGGAGCCGCAGAGACCACCGCCCGAGCGGAAGGGCACACCGAGGCGCCGCGCGAGCGCCGCCATCACGTAGAGCACCAGCGCGGGCTCGGGCGTGCCAAAGGTGGGCGCACCCGATTGCATCGACATGCTGGAGGCAAAGCTGCCCATCACCACGGGCGCGCCGGGGTTCACCAGTTGCACCAGCGTCATGCCGGCGAGGGCTTCGGCCAGCGTTTGCGCTGCGGTGCCCGCCACCGTCACTGGCGACATCGCGCCCGAGAGTATGAATGGCGTGATCAGCGTGGCCTGGTTGGCGCGCGCATAGACCTTCGCGGCGCCGAGCATGGTGTCGTCGAAGGTGAGCGGCGAGTTGGCGTTGATCAGGTTGATCATCACCGTGCGGGGCTTGCCGGTCAGCGGATCGATGAAGTTGTCACCGAAAGCGATGCGGGCGAGTTCCACGCTGTCTTGCGCGCGCTCCGGGTGCGTCACCGAGCCCATGAAGGGCTTGTCGCTGTAGCGGATGTGCGCGTGCACCATGTCGAGGTGGCGCTTGTTCACCGGCAGATCTACCGGCTCGCAGACCGTGCCGCCCGAGTGGTGCAAGGAGTTGCTCGAATACGCGAGCTTCACGAAATTGCGGAAATCCTCGATGGTCGCGTAGCGGCGGCCCTTGTCGAGGTCGTGCACGAAGGGCGAGCCGTAGGCCGGCGCGAAGACGGTGTTCGGGCCGCCGATCTCGACGCTGCGCGCGGGGTTTCTCGCGTGCTGCGTGAACTGCCGGGGCGCAGTGGCTTGCACCAGCGTGCGGCACATCCCGCGGGGAAAGCGCACGCGCGTGCCCTCGATGTCGGCGCCGGCCTCACGGAACAGATCGAGCGCTTCCTGATCCTGCAGAAAATCGATGCCGATTTCCTCGAGGATGGTGTCGGCGTTGTGTTCGATGGTCTCGAGGCCTTCAGGCCCCACGACCTCGTAATAAGGCACTTTGCGCGTGATGTACGGCACGGAAGAGGCCGCGCTGGCTGCACGCGTGGCGCGCTTGGCGTCCCGGCCACCGCCGCCCCGGCGTGACGTCTGTGCCGGCGTGGCGCTGTCTGCTGTATCACTCATGTCGCTGACCTCCTGCCTGTGCGGCGGGCGCGGCCGGCCCCGGCCTCACCTGATGAATGCATGCGCGGCGGCAGCACCACGGCTTCCTGCAAGCGCGTGTAGGGCGCCGTGAGGTGCGGAATGGCCATCGCTTCGACGAAGAACTCCTGGAAGCGCGGTTCCACCGCGGTCTCGATTTTCTCGACCTGGCGCACGATGCGCTCGATGTCCTCGCGGCCGCTGCGATCGAGCAGCGCGATGCGTGCACCCGTGCCCGCCGCGTTCCCCGCCGAGCTCACGCCCGCAAGCGTGCAGTCCGGGATCATGCCCAGCACCATCGCATACTTCACGTCGATATGGCTGCCGAAGGCGCCGGCCAGACGGATGCGGTCGACGTGATCCACGCCAAGGCGCTCCATCAGAAGGCGCACACCCGCGTAGAGCGCGGCTTTGCCCAACTGTATGGCGCGCACATCGTTCTGCGTGAGGCGCAGGGCAGGGCGGCCGTCGACTGCGGGCACGAGTTCGTAGACGAAGG
>CAIXOY010000624.1 GCA_903921135.1 uncultured Gammaproteobacteria bacterium | reverse complement strand
TGCGGGACTTCATCACGTCAGCATCGGTGACGACACTCGTCGACCTGCCCTTCGCCCTGCTCTTCCTGCTGGTCATCGTGTGGATCGCACCGCCCATGGTCATCCCGGTGCTCGTCGCCATGCTCGTGTCTACCGGTTTCGCAGCCGCGCTCGGTGGGCGCATGCACACGCTGGCCGAGACCGGATACCGCGCGGGATCGATGCGCAACGCCACGCTGATCGAAAGCCTCGTCGGGCTCGAGACGGTGAAAGCGCTGGGCGCGGAAGGTCTTATGCAGCAACGCTGGGAACGTTCAGCATCATTCCTCGCGCAGACCGGCGCCCAGCTCCGGCTGCTGGGGGCAAGCACGCTGCATACCGCGATGCTGGCGCAGCAAATCACATCGCTCTCTGTAGTGATCCTGGGCGTGTACCTCATTGCGGACGGAAAACTGTCGATGGGAGGGCTGATCGCCTGCTCCATGCTGGCCTCACGCGCCATGGCACCGATGGGCCAGATCGCCGGCCTGATGACGCAATACCACAACGCCATCACGGCGCTCGCCGCTCTGGAGCAGATCGTGACGCGCCCGGTGGAACGTCCCGAGGGCGCTCACTTCCTGAGCCGTCAGGCACTCCGCGGTGACATCGAGTTCCGGGATGTCTCGTTCTCATACCCGACCACCGAGATGAACGCGCTGCGCGGCGTGAGTTTCCGCATAACAGCCGGAGAGAAAATCGGCATCCTGGGCAGGACCGGCTCCGGCAAAAGCACGCTCCTGCGACTGATCATGGGGCTCTACCGCCCGATAACGGGTGCCGTACTGGTTGACGGCATCGACGTCAGACAACTCGACCCTGCGGAATTGCGGCGCAACATCGGCTACGTGCCCCAGGACGTGAATCTCTTCTACGGCACCTTGCGTGACAACGTCAGCATGGGCGCATCGCAGATCGAAGACGCGGATATCGTTCGCGCGCTTCATCTGGCCAATCTCAGCGAGTTCGTGAACCAGCACCCGCGCGGCATCGACATGCCGGTCGGAGAGCGCGGCGAATCCCTCTCGGGGGGGCAACGCGCGGGAATTGCGATTGCCCGCTCCGTGATCACCGACGCACCGATACTGCTCATGGACGAACCGACGGGCGCGATGGACCACTCCAGCGAGGAGACCGTGAAAGCGCGGTTGCGGGAGTACAGCGGCAGGAAGACCGTGGTGATCGTCACCCACCGCACATCACTTCTCGACATGGTCGACAGGATCATCGTCGTGGACGGCGGGAAGATCGTCGCGGACGGGCCGAAAGCAACGGTGGTCGAAGCCTTGCGCCAGGGGCGCATCGGGAAGGGCGTGTGAGCGGGACACCTGTGCAACGGTTTTCGGCACGATGCCGCTCTGCTTGGCAGTGGTGGGTATCGCTGTGTACCGCGGTGGCGAACTGGTTTCTCGACCCATGGCTGCGCCCCGAGCAGGAACTGCCTCCGGGCTGGACGGCCGACGCCACCATCGCACGCCTCGCCCAGGAACCTCTGCGAGCCCGCAAACTCCTGCATGTGACGTTGCTCGTATTCCTGCTTCTGATCCTGTGGGCCGCAATCGCCCGGATCGACGAGGTGACGCGCGGCGAGGCCAAAGTCGTGCCCTCCCGACAGATCCAGGTCATCCAGTCACTCGACGGCGGCAGCGTCTCCCGGATCCACGTAAGGGAAGGTGCGATCGTCGAGGCAGGCGAGTTGCTAGTCAGCATCGACGCCACACGTTTCGTGTCTTCCCTCCGGGAGAACCGCGCTCAGTACCTGTCACTTCTGGCGAAGACTGCCCGTCTCGCCGCAATCGCGGAGGCCAAGGAATTCGTCGTACCGCCAGAGGTGGTATCCGAAGCGCCTGACATCGCCTCCGCCGAGACGCGCCTCTACCAGAGCAGCCGCGACGAGCTGCAGAGCCAGATCGACATTGCCACGCAGCAACTCACACAGAGGGAGCAGGAACTGCGCGAGGTGACTGCCTTCCTTCAGCAGGCCAATCGCAGCTACGACCTCGCAAGACAGGAACTGAGCCAGACAGAACCGCTCGTCGCCTCGGGCGCCGTATCAGAGGTCGAGATCCTCCGCCTGAAACGGGACGTGTCCCGGATGCGGGGAGAGGTGGAACAGTCGGGTGCGCAAGCGACCCGCACGCGCTCGGCAATCGAGGAAGCGCAGCGCAAGCGCGAGCAGGTCGAACTCGATTACCGCAACGGCGTGCGCAGGGAACTCGGAGAGGCCACCTCGCAACTGAACAGCCTGGCTGCGGGCAGTACCGGACTGCAGGACCGCGTCAGGCAGGCGGAGGTCCGCTCACCGGTGCGGGGCACGGTCAAGCGCTTGCTCGTGAACACGGAAGGCGGCGTGGTATTGCCCGGCAGGGATGTGATCGAGATCGTCCCGCTCGATGACACCCTGCTGCTGGAGGCCCGTATCGCGCCGCGGGACATCGCTTTCCTGAGGCCCGGGCAGCCCGCGATGGTGAAGTTCACGGCCTACGACTTCGTGATCTACGGCGGGTTGGAAGCCGAGTTGGAGAGCATCGGCGCGGACACCATCGCGGATGAGGACGGCAATGCGTTTTACCTCGTCCGGGTTCGCACGCATCGCCCGACGATAGGCGAGAGAAACCTGCCGATCATCCCCGGGATGGTCGCCGAAGTGGACATCATGACCGGCCGGAAAAGCGTGTTAAGCTACCTGCTCAAACCTGTTCTTCGTGCGAGGCAGTACGCCCTCACCGAGCGATGACCCATACCATCCTGATTGCCACAGACGCCGAGGTACGCGAGCGCTGGGAGAAAGCTTTTCCCACTGGTTCCGTCCATGCGAAGGCGTCGGCGGCCATCGGGCGTGTCGGGAGCGACTCGGTTGTGTGGATCCACGTAGGCTCGGACCCGGAGTTCGCCCGTCGCATGGTGGACGAATGCCTGTCACGTCTGGGCGCAACGCGCCTCGTCGCCCTGTCCGACACCCCCTCTGACAGTCAGGCCATCGAACTGATGGAGCGCGGCGTCGTGGGTTTCTGCCATTCCTACGCGGGCCCCGCGATGCTGCAGCAGGTGAGCACCGTAGTGTCCAATCAGGGGCTCTGGGTTGGGCCCAATCTGATGCAGCGCCTGATTCGTGCGGCAGGCCCGAGTGTCACCGCGGACACGGGCTCCCGCAACGCTCTCACCGCCCTGTCCTCACGCGAGCGCGAGGTTGCGCAACAGGTGGGGCTTGGCTCCAGCAACAAGGAAATCGCGCGCATCCTCTCGATTACCGAGCGCACCGTGAAAGCGCACCTGAGCGCGATATTCCAGAAGCTCGGCGTGCGCGACAGGCTCCACCTCGCGCTGTTCATGCGCTCGACCGGAGCCGTCTGAACCTCGGGGCGTCCGGAATCAAGCTGCGCCGCGCTTCCCCAGCACCCATGCCGCGATAGCCAATGCGCGGCTTCTGCGCAGCGACTCGTTTGACGGCTTCTGCAGCATGACCCGCAGCTCCTTGGCGAATTTGATGATGCCGATCAGTTCGATCCAGCGCCCGAGGTCCTGTGTTTCCGCCTCGTTGGCGGGCGCGGCTGCAGAATACGAAGACACGAAGGCGTCGAAGCGCCGGAAGTCCGCGAGATGGAAGTACTGTTCGGCGAGAGAGAACTCGAACGCGCCGTCGATCACGTCGGCCATCCTCGGCCCGAAGAACGCATTGTTGAAGTCGAAGAAACCGGGGCCCTCCGAGCCGAGAATCACGTTCTTCGGCGTGACGTCCCCGTGACAGTGAACACTGGGGCTGCGCGCGTAGAGCATGACGCGATTCTCGCCCGCGTGATGCCATGCGGCGACAACCGAGAGGCCGGCGATGGCCGAGGCGATCTCCGCGTCGTCCCATTGCATGGTGCGGTAACGCTCGAATGCGGGCAGCCAGATCATGCAGGTCTCGTCGAAGCGGAAGGCCTCGCTCAGACCGGACGCAGGCCCCTTTTGCGCGGCGTGCAAGCGCGCTAGCGAAGCGGCCACGTCCTCGACCGGGTATTCGGGTTTCTTGCGCAATTCCCCTGGCAACCACTCGTAGAGCATCGTCGGCGCACCATCGATATGCCACGCCTCGGGAAGCACCGGCAGGACCACGGCTGCGGTGGGTACGCCCCGGGCACGAAGATCTGCGATGAGAGCGGACTCGTAGGCGGCATGTTCCTCGATGCGGGAACTGCTGTAGTTTCCTGACACCCGGAACACTTTCAGCACCAGCACGCGCCCCTGCGAAAAGACCTTGTACAGGCGATTGCCCGAGGACACTGCAAGGCGCTCTACTGCAGGAAGTGACGGCAGCGCGTAGTACTGCTGCAGGCCCTCGGCGATCGAAGCAAGTTCGGACGAAGAGTGGATCGCGCCATCTCTCTCCCTGTCGAAGACGAGCTTGGCGCCAAAACGGCGCAGGAACGCGTCCTTCTCCTCGGTGTGTCCGCCGGACGGAAAATGGACGTATGCGTCCAGCAGGTGCTCTACGCAATTCAGGTTCCGGTAATCGGCGACAGCGGAGGCGGCCTGGGTGCCGTCGAGAGGAATCTCGCCCAGGTGATACACGGCACAGGTGTTCGATGCCTGACGGTTCACGAGCCGCCATGACGAGGGCAGATGCCCCTCGAGGGACTCGTCGAGTTCCACCAGGATGTCGATGTCCGAGCCGAGTTTGACCAGCTTGCCGTGGACAAAAGGCACCTGGTAGCGGCCCAACTCCCCGCGCATTGCCGACCCCATCAGATAAACCCGGGTCACGCATCCGAAGGCCGCCGCCTCGCGCCGCAGCGCCTCTTCGACCTGTGCGCCGACTCGGGCCTGGGCCTCAGGGTCGTAGATGTTCTTGCGCGGCTTGACGAATCCGAACTGGAACTGTGAAAGAAGCGCGCTCCAACCACGGTAAAGCTCCTCGGCGTCCTGCTTTCCGGAACGTCTGCGCGCGCTGTAAGGAAAGATCACGCCGCCCGCCTGGCCCGCATGAAGCCAGAGCTGGGGATCGGTTTCCGCGGTCACTCCCTCCCCGCGCAAAACGGTGAAATA
>CAIXOY010000623.1 GCA_903921135.1 uncultured Gammaproteobacteria bacterium | reverse complement strand
GGCCCAGGCATCCAGGTCGAGCGGCTCCCTGTCTTCCGTGATGCGCGAGCCGAGTCCTCCGCCGATGTCCACCGTCTCGAGGTCTGGGCAACGGTCCATGAACCAGCGCGTCGCATCGAGCGCAGCGTCCAGTCGCGGGAGATCCTGTGTGAGGTAGCCGTAACCGAAGTGGAAATGGAGTTCGGTGACACGCATGCCGAAAGAGGCGGCAACGGCGAGCGCCTCGTCGAAGCGGTCGGGGTAGAGGCCGAATTTGCTCGGCTTGGCGCCTGCGTAATGCACGCCAGCATGGTAGCCGGCACCGACTTGCGGGTTGATGCGGATGCCGATCGCGCGGCCGGGCGATCGCTCGCCCAGACGACGGATGGTGGAGATGGCATCGCAGTTGACGTGTACGCCGGGGTGGGCCGCCAGCACATCGAGATCGGCGTTGGACACCGCGTGTCCGGTGAACAGGATGTCTGTCTCGGCAAAGCCGCGTTCCAGCGCGTACAGCACTTCGTCGGGAGAGCAGGTGTCGATGCCGCACAGCCCCCAGGAGCGCATGCGTTCGACGAGGGGAGCGAAGCGGTTTGCCTTCATCGCGTAAAAAATGCGGTGCGGCATGCCCGCGCGCTCCAGCGCCGACCTCAGCCTCTCGAGGTTGGCGCGCACCCGCCCTGCGCTGTGAATGAAAAATGGTGTTTCACGTCCTTTCGCGAAGGCGGCCACATCCTGGCCGCCGAAGTGCAGTCGGCCATCGGCGAGGAAACGGTGAGGCTCCTGCCACCACTCCCCCGCAGATGCTCCGACCGCCACATCGCTCATGACATCGACACCTCTGTGATCTCGACTGCGGCGATACGCTTGCCGTCTGCCGCTCCCTTCTGGAACGCCGCGATAGTGTCGAAGTTCAGGTAGCGGTACACATCGCTCGCCATCGCATCGATGCGCTTGGCGTACTCGAGGTACTCCTCCACCGTGGGCAGCCTTCCGAGGATGGACCCTACCGCTGCGAGTTCGGCAGAGGTGAGGTACACGTTCGCGCCCTCGCCGAGACGGTTCGGGAAGTTCCGCGTCGAGGTGGAGAGCACGGTCGAGCCCGGGTTCACACGCGCCTGGTTGCCCATGCAGAGCGAGCAACCGGGCATCTCGGTACGCGCACCGACGCGGCCGTAGATCCCGTAGTAACCCTCCTGCATGAGCGCGTGCTCGTCCATGCGCGTGGGCGGGGCTATCCACAGCCGTGTGGGGATCGTGCCCTTGAACTTCTCGAGGAGTTTGCCCGCTGCGCGGTAGTGACCGATGTTCGTCATGCAGGAGCCGATGAACACCTCGTCGACCTTATCGCCGGCAACGGAGGAGAGCAGTCGCGCATCGTCCGGGTCATTGGGCGCGCAGACGATCGGCTCCTTCACGTCGGCCAGATCGATCTCGATCACGTGCTCGTACTCGGCATCGGCATCCGGAGACAGGAGTTCGGGCTTCGCCAGCCATGCTTCCATCGCCTGAGCGCGACGCTCGAGGGTGCGGCGGTCTCCGTAGCCCTCGCTCACCATCCAGCGCAGCAGCGTGACGTTCGAGCGCAGGTATTCTGAGATCGTAGCCTCTGACAGTTTGATGGTGCAGCCAGCGGCAGAACGTTCCGCTGATGCATCCGAGAGTTCGAAGGCCTGCTCGACGGTCAGATTCTCCAGCCCCTCGATCTCGAGTATGCGGCCCGAGAAAGCGTTCTTTTTGCCCTTCTTCTCGACCGTCAGCAGCCCTTGTTTGATGCCGTAGTACGGGATGGCGTGTACGAGGTCACGCAAGGTGATCCCGGGCTGCATTTTGCCCTTGAAGCGCACGAGTATGGACTCGGGCATGTCGAGCGGCATCACACCGGTAGCTGCGGCAAAGGCCACGAGACCGGAACCTGCGGGGAAGGAAATGCCCATAGGGAAACGCGTGTGCGAGTCGCCGCCGGTGCCGACCGTATCCGGAAGCAGCATGCGGTTCAGCCAGCTGTGGATGATGCCGTCACCCGGGCGCAGCGATACGCCACCGCGCGTCATGATGAAGTCGGGCAGTGTGTGCTGGGTCTGGATGTCGACGGGCTTCGGGTAGGCCGCGGTATGGCAGAAGCTCTGCATCACCAGATCGGCCGAGAAGCCGAGACACGCAAGGTCTTTCAGTTCATCGCGCGTCATCGGCCCCGTGGTGTCCTGGGAGCCGACCGTTGTCATGCGCGGCTCGCAGTAGGTGCCCGGGCGGATGCCCTCAACGCCGCAGGCGCGGCCCACCATTTTTTGCGCCAGCGTGAAACCCTTGCCACTGTCCGCAGGCTGCTGCGGGGTACGGAACAGCGTTGAGGCAGGAAGGCCGAGTTCCTTGCGGGCCTTCTGGGTCAGACCGCGTCCCACGATCAGGTTGATGCGACCGCCCGCGCGGACTTCGTCCAGCAGCACGTCGGATTTCAGTTCGAAGGAGGAGAGGAGTTCGCCCGTGCTGGCGTTGAGGATCTTGCCCTCGTAGGGGCGGATCTCGATCTCGTCGCCCATGCCGATGCGCTCGACGGGGGCCTCGAATACCAAGGCGCCTGCGTCTTCCATGGTGTTGTAGAAGATCGGCGCGACCTTGCCGCCGAAGCACACGCCACCGGTGCGCTTGTTGGGTACGCCCGGGATGTCGTCGCCGAAGAACCAGAGCACCGAGTTGGTGGCGGACTTGCGGCTCGAACCGGTGCCCACCACATCTCCTACGAAGGAGACGGGGATCCCGCGGGCCTTGAGCGCCTCGATCTGTTTCAGCGGGCCGATGGCGCCGGCTTCGTCGGGCTCCAGACCATCGCGGCGCATCTTGTACATCGCGAGCGCGTGGAGCGGGATGTCGGGGCGGCTCCAGGCGTCGGGGGCAGGGGAGAGGTCGTCGGTGTTGGTCTCGCCACTCACCTTGAAGACCACGGTTTTCATGGACTCCGGTACGGCAGGGCGGCGCGTGAACCATTCACCCTCGGCCCAGGACTGCACGACCCCGGTCGCGTGTGCGTTGCCCGCGCGATGCTTCTCGGCGACGTCGTGGAAGGCGTCGAACATCAGCAAGGTACCTTTCAGTTCTTCCGCTGCGAGCGCGCCGAGTTCGGCGTCGTCCAGTGCGTCGACCATCGTGCCGATGTTGTAACCACCTAGCATGTCGCCGAGCAGACGCACTGCTCCTGCTCGGCTGATGATCGGGGAAGTGGCCTCGCCGCGCACGATGGCGCTGAGGAACGCCGCCTTCACATAAGCGGCTTCGTCCACACCCGGTGGAACGCGGTTGGTGATGAGGTCGAGGAGGAAGGCTTCTTCGCCCGGTGGCGGGGACTTGAGGAGTTCGACCAGTTGCGTGGTCCACTCGGCGTGAAGGGGCTTGGCCGGGATGCCCTGTGCGGCGCGTTCGGCAACGTGTTGGCGATAGGCTTCAAGCACGGTGTGTACTCCTCGATGTGAGAGGGCGGGTGCCCCGGAACTGCGCGCCGATTATAGTGCAGCCACGCGCTCAACACAGGGAGAACACGCATGCTCAAGGTTCACGGCTTTGCCGTCAGCAACTACCACAACATGGTCAGGATGGCGCTGATGGAGAAAGGCGCAGCGTTCGAGGTTGTCGATGCATTTCCGGCTCAGGAAGAGGGATTTCTCGCACGCAGCCCCATGGGCAAGGTGCCTGTGCTCGAGACCCCGGACGGCTTCATTGCGGAGACCTCGGTGATCCTCGAATACATCGAAGAGCTCGTCCCGGGCCCGCGTCTGCTGCCCGCAGACCCGTTCGCACGTGCGAGGGTGCGCGAGGCGATGAAGATGATAGAGCTGTATATCGAGTTACCGGTGCGCCGGCTCTTTCCCGGCGTCCTGATGGGCGGCAGCAACCCGGAGCAGACGGTGCAGGAGGTCGATCCCGTGTTGCGGCGTGGTGTGGCTGCACTCGCGCGCGTGCTGGATTGCCGGAGTTTCGTGATGGGTGAGGCCCTGACACTCGCCGATATCGTGGCGGTGTTCACCTTTCCGATCGCGGCCATGGTGACGCGCAAGGTCTATGGTCGGGACTTGCTCGAGTCATTTCCCGAACTCGCGTCGGTGTTGGCGTCGCTGTCGGAGCGACCCACTGTCAAATTGCTGGATGCGGAATCCCGCGCCGGGATGGAGGCTTTTCAGGCGCGGCTTCGCAAGCGGGGATGAGTAGCGAGCCCGGCCGCCCGTGGGCGTGCCGGGCCGGAAGGGGGGCAGGCGTGCGAGCCCGCCCCTCGGATCAGGCGATAGTAACTTTCTGGATGATGATCGCGTCTACCGGTACGTCGTCGTGGTAACCACGGCGCCCGGTTTTGGCGCCCTTGATCTTCTCCACGACCTCCATGCCCGTCACCACTTTTCCGAACACCGCATAGCCCCAGCCCTGCGGGGTGGGCGATTTGTGGTTCAGGAAGTCGTTGTCGCTGACGTTGATGAAGAACTGCGCCGTGGCGGAGTGCGGGTCGTTGGTGCGGGCCATCGCGATGGTGCCCTTGGCGTTCTTCAGGCCGTTGTCCGCCTCGTTCTTCACGGGGGCCTTGGTCGGCTTCTGGCTCATGTCTTCCAGCATGCCGCCGCCCTGGATCATGAAGTTGTCGATGACGCGGTGGAAGATTGTGCCGTCGAAGAAACCGTCCTTGGCGTAGCCGAGGAAGTTTTCCACGGTGGCAGGGGCTTTCCCGGCGTCGAGTTCGAGTGTGATGTCGCCGAGGGTGGTGTGCAGGGTGATCATGGAGTGGTCCGCGGTTGAGGGTCGAGGGGGCGCATCATAACCGCGCCAGACCGATCAGGCAGCCCGCGCGGGATTGTGCCGGGCCTTCTGCGCGCGTCGTGAAGGTGCGGCGGCTATACTCGCCCCTCCGCACAGCCAGCCCCAGACGATGAACGAGCCCGTCCGCCCCTCCAATTTCCTGCGCACCATCCTGCGTGAAGACCTTGAATCCGGCCGCGCGAGCGCCATCGCCACGCGCTTTCCGCCGGAGCCGAACGGCTATCTCCACATCGGTCACGCCAAGTCGATCTGCGTGAACTTCGGCCTGGCACAGGAATTCGGCGGCAGCTGCAATCTGCGCTTCGACGATACCAATCCCGATACCGAAGATACCGAGTACGTCGAATCCATCATCCGTGATGTTCGCTGGCTCGGCTTCCAGTGGAACGGGGAGGTGCGCTACGCCAGCGATTACTTCGGGCAGCTGTATGCCTGGGCACAGCATCTGGTGCGCGAGGGGCTTGCCTATGTCTGCGAACTTTCCCCCGAAGACACCCGCCTCTACCGCGGCACGCTGACCGAGCCGGGGCGGAACAGCCCGTTTCGCGAGCGACCCGCAGAAGACAGTCTTGCTCTGCTGGAAGATATGCGTCTCGGCCGTGTGGAGGAGGGGAAGATGACCCTCCGCGTCAAGATCGACATGTCCTCGCCCAACCTGAATCTGCGTGATCCGGTGCTCTACCGCGTCAAGCACGCGCATCATCACCGTACGGGCGATGCCTGGCATATCTACCCCTCCTACGACTTTGCGCACGGCCAGGAAGATGCCATCGAGGGTATCAGCCACTCGATCTGCACGCTGGAGTTCGAGGACCACAGGCCCCTGTACGACTGGTTCATCGAGCACCTGCCGGTGCCCGCGCGTCCGCGCCAGTACGAATTCGCCCGCCTCAACCTGAGCTATACGGTCACCAGCAAGCGCAAGTTGAAGCAGCTGGTCGAGGAGCGTCACGTCGAGGGCTGGGATGACCCGCGGATGCCTACCATCTCGGGGCTGCGCAGACGCGGGCTCACGCCGGCGGCACTGCGCGATTTCGTGGAGCGTACCGGTGTGAGCCGCTCCGAGAGCGTGGTCGATCTGGGCGTGCTCGAGTTCTGTATCCGCGATGACCTCGACAAGAATGCCCCGCGGGCAATGTGCGTGTTGCGGCCCTTGAAGATCGTGCTGCGCAATTTCGACGCAGATGCGCAAGTGCTGCGCGCAGCCTGCCATCCCTCGCGCGAAGACCTCGGCCAGCGCGAGTTGCCTTTCGGCCGCGAGCTCTGGATCGACCGGGATGATTTCCGCGAAGAAGCGGAGAAAGACTTCAAGCGCCTGGTGCTGGGGCAGGAAGTGCGCTTGCGCAATGCCTACGTGATCCGTGCGGAGGAGGTCGTCCGTGACGCGAGCGGCCAGATCGTCTCACTGGTGTGCAGCTATGATCCGGAGACGCTCGGCAAGAACCCCGCCGACGGCCGGAAGGTGAAGGGCGTGATCCACTGGGTGTCTGCAGCCGAAGCCATCGACTGTGAGGTCCGCCTCTACGACCGCCTGTTCCTCGACGCATCGCCTGATGCCGCCGAGGGCGGTTTCCTCGCCAACATGAACCCCCGCAGCCTCGAGATCCTGCGCGGCTGCAAGGCCGAGCGCAGTCTCGCGTCGGCGACGATAGAACATCGGTTCCAGTTCGAACGCGAGGGCTATTTCTGTCTCGATCCCCGGCGTGGCGACGGGGATGTGCCGGTGTTCAACCGTACCATCGGACTGCGCGACACCTGGTCCGCGACCGCCAAGGGGAACTGAGGTGGGACTGCGCATCTACAACACGCTCTCGCGTCGGGTGGAGGATTTCGTACCCCTGCAGCCCGGCCGCATCGGCCTCTACGTCTGCGGCATCACGGTGTATGACTACTGCCACCTCGGGCACGCGCGTCTGCTGGTCGGCTTCGACGTGATCGCGCGCTACCTGCGCTCGCGCGGTTGGGCGCTGGAATACGTGCGCAACGTCACCGATATCGACGACAAGATCCTGCGCCGCGCTGCAGAAAAGGGCGAAACCTTCGAGGAACTCGCGCTGCGTTTCACCCGGGAGATGCACGAAGACGAGCGTGCTCTGGGCAACCTTCCACCCGACCACGAACCGCGCGCCACCGCGCACATCGCCGAGATACTCGCGATCACGGCGGAACTCGTGCAGCGCGGCTTCGCCTATGCGGCGCCCAACCGCGACGTGTACTACCGCGTGGGCCGTTTCGAAGGTTACGGCAAGCTCTCCGGTCGCAACCCCGACGAACTGCTTGCCGGCGCGCGTGTGGAGGTGGGCGAAGACAAGGAAGATCCCCGCGATTTCGTGCTGTGGAAAGCAGCAAAACCCGGTGAGCCGAGTTGGGACTCGCCATGGGGCCCCGGCCGCCCTGGCTGGCATATCGAGTGCTCTGCCATGTCGATGAAGTGCCTTGGGCACACCTTCGACATCCACGGCGGAGGGCCGGATCTTGTCTTCCCGCACCACGAGAACGAGATCGCCCAGTCAGAAGCCGCCACGGGTTGCGAATTCGCGCGTCTCTGGATGCACGTGGGCCCTTTGCGCATCGACGGCGAGAAGATGTCCAAGTCTCTTGGCAATTTCTTCACCATCCGCGATGTGCTCGGAAAGTGGCGCCCGGAGGTGGTGCGTTACCTGCTGATCTCGAGCCATTACCGCAGCCCCATCAACTACGCCGAGGACAGCCTGGCAGGGGCGCAGGCTGCGCTGGAGCGTTTCTATGCGGCGCTCCGGGATTTCGGGGATGTGCCTGCCATGGACGTGGAATCGCTGGCATCCAGTGCCCACCATGCGCGCTTCGTCGCCGCGATGGACGAAGACTTCAACACGCCTGAAGCGCTGGCGGTGCTTTTCGACCTCGCACGTGAACTGAACGCTGCCGCCCGGAACGATGCGGCGCGCGCTCGCATACTGGCGGCCGAGCTGAAGGGCTTCGGTGCGGTTTTCGGGATCCTCCAGGAAGACCCGCTCAGTTTCAGACGCGGCGGCGTCGCCAGCGAGGACGATGCCGGGATCGACGCGCTGGTGGCAGCCCGTACCGATGCCAAGAAAGCGCGGGATTTCGCACGGGCCGACGAGATTCGCGCAGAGCTGCTCGCGCGCGGCGTCGTACTCGAAGACACACGCGAGGGGACGGTCTGGCGTCGGGGCTGAGGCCGTTCAGAGATTCACGACGGGTATGAGATTTCCTGACGCGGCGCGGCGCCGTGCCAGCCGCACGAGCCAGATCCAGCACCCTCCCATCATCACGGCGCAACCGCCCATCCAGCCAATGGCGGAGGCGGGGTTGTCGCCAATCTGCCCTGACTGGTAGACGCAAACCGCCAGCGACCAGGCGATGGCCGTGTTCCATGTCGCCGAGAAAAACGCCCAGAAACCGCCCTGTTCCTTGTAGATCGCACCCAGCGTGGCAACGCAGGGCATGTAGAGCAGCACGAAGAGCATGTAGGCGAAGGCGCCAAGCTGCCCGTCGAAAAGACGGCCGATCTGACCGAGCGTCCCGACATGGATTTCC
>CAIXOY010000622.1 GCA_903921135.1 uncultured Gammaproteobacteria bacterium | reverse complement strand
CTCGAACTGCTGGCGCTGATGTACGAGATCTTCAACAAGATCCGACGGGAAGGCCTGCTGGGAATCGAGAAGGACATCGATGCCCCCGCCGAGAGCCCCATCTTCAGCAAGTACCCCACCATCGAGAAGATCCACGGCTCGATGGACTTCATCATCGACTATCTCCGGGTGATGACACTGGGCGGTGTCGCGAGCCATGACCTCGACGCGCTCTTCGATGCCGAACTCGAAACGCACCACACCGAATCGCATCTGGTGCCTGCATCCCTCGGCAACCTGTCCGACGGTTTGCCCGGCTTCGGCATCGTGGCCGCGGTGATGGGGGTGGTGATCACCATGAGCCATATCGGGGGCGACCCTGCAGTACTCGGCCACCACGTGGGCGCGGCGCTGGTCGGTACCTTCCTGGGCATCCTGATGTCCTACGGGATCTTCGGCCCGATGAGCAAGTACCTCGAGCACAAGGCCCGCGAAGAAGCCAAGTTCTACGAGTGCATCAAGGTCTCCATGATGGCGAGCTTCAACGGCGCCCCACCGCAACTGGCGGTCGAATTCGGACGCAAGGTGCTCTACCACTCGGTACGCCCCACCTGGACCGAGGTCGAGGAACGCGTCAAGCAGAAGCCGGCCTGATCCATGGCGAGCGCCGGCGGCGAACAGCCGATCATCATCAAGAAAAAGAAGGTTGCCGGCCACGGTCATCACGGTGGTGCCTGGAAGGTTGCTTACGCCGACTTCGTGACCGCGATGATGGCCTTCTTCCTCCTGCTGTGGTTGCTTGGCAGCACCAGCAAGGAAGATCGTCAGCAGGTTCAGGCCTACTTCAGGGATCCGGCAGGGTCCATCGCAGGCCAAGGCGGAGGCCTGGATGCGCCGGGCATGGGAAATACCGGCCCGGGTGGCGCCAATCAGGGCATGATCAACTGGGACAATCCTCTCACCCAGCCGCAGACCTCCCAGGATCCGATCGCCCAATCGGGTGCCGAAGCTGCAACGCCGGAAAAACCGCCGGAACCTGAAACACAGGGCAAGCCCGATCTGGACAAAGCATCCGATGCCGAGGTCGCGCGGGAGCAGGCCGAGCGGGAACAGAAATCGCTCGACTCGCTGCAGGAGGACCTCAAAAAAGAACTCTCGCGTGACGATTCGGCTTTCGTGAAGCTGCGCGATCAGATCCTGATCGATCAGACCGCGCTGGGCCTGCGGATCCAGATCGTCGACAAGGCCAACCGCCCGATGTTCGAGAGCGGCTCGAAGGAGCTCGAGATATACGCCGAAGAGGTGCTGTACCGCCTTGCAACGATCCTGAACAAGGTCGTGAACAAGCTGAGCGTGAATGGCCATACCGATTCCGTTCCCTATGGTCCCGGCTCCGATTACACCAACTGGGAACTCTCCGCTGACCGCGCGAACAGTGCACGCCGGGCGCTGCTCGACGGGGAATATCCCGAGCAGAAGATACTGACCGTCCAGGGCATGGGCCCCTCGGTTCCCCGTCTGCTGGAAAAACCGGAGGATCCCTCCAACCGCAGGATCGTCATCCTGGTCCTGAAGAAAGAGATCGAGGACGCTCTGAAGGGGAACTCGCTGGTCACGCGCACGCAGGAAGAGATCATCAACGACGAAAACGCGGCTGCCCCCCCTCCGGGCGCCCAGACCCCGGAAGCGCCGCCCCCCTGATTTACCCCGCCGTGGGCGGTAGGCGACGCTGGAGATTGCCTCTCATCCGGATGTTCAGCATCTCCACACCCACCGAGAACGCCATCGCCACATAGAGATAGGCCTTCTGCACGTGCACGCCGCAGCCCTCGGCAATCAGGGCGGTGCCGATCATCACGAGAAACGCCAAGGCCAGCACTTTTGCAGTCGGGTGGCGCTCGACGAAATCCCCCAAGGGCTTCGCGGCGAACATCATGACGGCTACGGCCGCGACAACGGCGATCACCATGACCGGGATATCCCGCGCCATCCCGACCGCCGTGATGACGGAATCGAGCGAGAAGACGATATCGATGATCGCGATCTGCACGAGTGTCCCGAAGTAGGCCGCATGCGGTACCGCGCGATCGGCCTCCGCAGCATCGCCCTCACCCTCGACTGAGGCATGGATCTCGAGCGTTGCCTTGACCAGCAAGAAAAAGCCGCCGAGCAGCAACACGAGATTGCGTCCGGTGACCTCTATGGTGCTCCACGGGATCACGAACAGGGGTTCTGTGAGCTTGGCAACCCACGCGAGCGAGAGCAGCAGCAAGATCCGCGTGATCATCGCAAGCCCGAGCCCCAGCAGCCTCGCCGAGTGGCGCTGTTCCGGCGGGAGCCTGCCCACGAGGATCGTGAGAAAGATGATGTTGTCGATACCGAGGACAATCTCGAGAGCCGTCAGGGTTGCCAACGCGGCCCATGCTTCAGGACTCGCCATCCAATCGAACATGCTCTGATCATCCGGGTGAGGGGCCGGGCAGACTAATCGAGCCTATCCGGTACGGCAATGGCGTGCGGGACAGAGCTCCTGCATTCGGAGTATCGCCGCACCCGCACCCTGCACCTACACTGTGCGCCGCTCGCCACTTCCTCGACAGGAGACACCGCCATGGCCGATCACAACGAGGCGCTCCGCGCCTGGGAAGATTTCTGCGACAACCTGAAACAGGCGGGGCGACTGCTCGTTCGTCCGACGACGCCAACGCGCGAGATAGACCAGGTCACAGGCGCGCGTGCGCTTGCACGGAACATCGCCCTCGGCTTGCAGTTCGAGTTCGAGAACAACGATCCGTTGTATCCCGAGTTGATGCACTACTTCGATCCGGTGCGCAAACAGGGCGGGGACAACACCGACGCGATCTATGTGGGCGCCCCCGTGAACGGCACCGACACCTACGTGATACACGGCGACCGGGGAACGGCGCGCTATTTCGCCATCACCGTGCTCGAGGACGGCGCAACGCCCTGGGGCGGCAAGGTGGTGGGTACCCTGCTGGGCAAGGATCTGGAAATCGACACCGACGGGCAGTTCCGTGTCCTGCTCTCACCTGAGCCGCAACCGGGCAACTGGATCCGTACCTCAGCCGGCACCTACCGCGTCACGATCCGGCAGTTCTTCGGAGACTGGTCGGGCGAGCGGCCCATGCGCGCCCGGATCGACCGCCTGGGTGCCGACCCGCTCGCCCCGCCCGCGGTTCCTGATGCCGAACGGCTCGCCAAGGGGCTTGCCAACGCTGCGCGCTGGGTCGATGTCTCCCTGCACTACTGGGCCGACATGCTGGACCGCTGGCAATCACAGCCGCACCGTTTCCTTTCCTACCGGGAGCTCGACCGCAATGCGATAGACGCCACGCCCGGAGGGGAACCGCTGATCTGCTACTGGAAGGTCGCTCCCGGTGAAGCACTGATCGTGCGCGTGAGGCCGCCAGAGGGCTACTGGTGGGGCGTCGAATTCGGCAACTACTACTGGGAAACGATGGACTACCGGTACCGCCTCTGCAGCACCAACTGCGACCATGCCACCATCGAAGACGATGGCGAACTGATCGTGGTTGTGAGCCACGAGGATCCGGGCCTGCCGAACTGGCTCGACCCCTCGGGATACACCGAGGGTTACATCACCTACCGCTGGATCGGCACCGACCACTACCCGCGCCCGGACTGCTCGCTGGTGGAGGCCTCGGCGCTGGAATACGCCCTGCCCTCCGCAGTCCGGCGGATCACGCCCGAGGAGCGACGCCGGCAACTTGCCGACCGGCGCACCGGCATCCTCAACCGCTACCCGGCATAGGCGCCAGAGGCCACGTAAATTCACGAAAAATTCATCCCTCGCATGCTTGATATGGGGGGGGGCGCAACGCACCATGCGCGCCCCACCCGGGTATCGACCACAGCAGCGGAGGATCAGGCAAGAATTGAAGACCAACGGCGCTCCCCACTGGACGGCGGCTGACTCCGCCGAACTGTACGGCATAAGGAACTGGGGGGCGGGTTACTTCGACCTGTCCGACGATGGCGCGGTAACGGTGAACGTGCAGTTCCCCGATGGCCGCGTCGGCGTCAGTATCCCGAAAATCATCGAAGGAATGCGCGAGCGCGGCTGGCAGATGCCTGTGCTCCTTCGCATCGAAAACCTTCTTGACGCACAGATCACGGTTCTCAACGAGAGCTTCGCCCGCGCGATCGCTGCTCTGAACTACAGCGGCACCTTCCGCGGCGTGTTCCCGATCAAAGTGAACCAGCAGTGCCAGGTGATCGAGGAGATCGCCCGCTTTGGCTCTGCCTACGGGCACGGCCTCGAGGCCGGAAGCAAGGCCGAACTGCTGATAGCGCTCGCCACGCTCGAACCCGGCGTGGGTCACATCGTCTGCAACGGATACAAGGACGAGGAGTTCGTCTCGCTCGGGCTGCAGGCGCTTCGGCTCGGCTATCGCGTCACCTTCGTGATCGAGACGCCCACCGAGCTGCCGATCATTCTCGAGGCGAGCGACCGTCTCGGTATCCGCCCGATCCTGGGAATCCGCGTCAAGCTCGCCTCGAAAGTGGGCGGTGCGTGGAGCGAGAGCAGCGGCGACCGCAGCATCTTCGGGCTCACCACCTCACAGATCGTGCAGACTCTCGATCTTCTGCGCGAGCAAGGCATGCTCGACTGCCTGCAGCTGCTGCACTACCACCTTGGCTCACAGATCCCGAACATCCGCGACATCCGCAGCGGTGTACTCGAGGCCTGCCGCTACTACGCTGACCTCGTGAAGGAGGGCGCGGCGCTCGGCTATCTGGACCTCGGGGGTGGCCTCGCCGTCGACTACGACGGTACCCAGACCAACTACGAGTACAGCAAGAATTACTCGCTGGACGAGTACTGCAGCGACATCGTCGAAACGATCATGACGACGCTGGATCCCGAGGGCATCGCGCATCCGGTGATCGTCACCGAGTCCGGCCGCGCCACCGTGGCCTATTCATCGGTGCTGCTGTTCAACATCCTGGATGTCACCAGCTTCGAATCCGGCGACCCGCCAGCGGTCGGTGCGGACGAACACGAACTGCTGCGCAACCTCGCGGAGGTGCTGAGCGGTATCGGCGGCAAGAACCTGCAGGAGTGCTTCAACGACGCCGTCTATTACCGCGACGAGATCCGCGATCTGTTCAAACGCGGCCAGATCCGGCTGCGTTCACTGTCGCTTTCGGAGCGGCTCTTTCTCGAGATCGTGCGCATCATCGCCCGCGAGACCGCGGGCTCGCGCCGCGTCCCTCCCGGACTCGACGGCCTTGAGGACTCCCTCGCCGACATCTACTACGGCAATTTCTCGGTGTTCCAGTCGCTGCCGGACGTGTGGGCCATCGAGCAGGTCTTCCCCGTCATCCCGGTGCATCGACACACCGAGAAACCCCAGCGCCAGGCCATCATCGCCGACATCACCTGCGACTCGGACGGGAAGATCGACCGTTTCATCGATCCGCGCGGCCTGCGCAAAACCCTTCCCGTGCACGCACTGCGGGACAACGAGCCCTACTACATGGGCGTGTTCCTCGTCGGTGCCTATCAGGAAACGCTCGGCGACCTGCACAACCTGATGGGCGATACGAACGTGGTCAGCGTGCGCATCAACGCCGATGGCAGTTTCGACTTCGTACGCGAGATCGACGGGGACAGCATCGCCGACGTCCTGAGCTACGTGGAGTACCAGCCGCAGCAACTGCTGGAACAGTTCCGGCGTACCGCCGAAAATGCCGTGCGCGCCGGGCGGATCTCCCCACAGGAACGCCAGACGCTGCTCGCCGCCTTCGACGCAAGCCTGCGCGGCTACACCTACTTCGAGGAATAGGGAGGACAACGCATGTCACGGGTACTCATCATCGGCGCCGGCGGCGTCGGGCAAGTGGTGGCACACAAGTGCGCACAGGTTCCGGAGGTGTTTTCGGAGATCTGGCTGGCCAGTCGCACCGAGGAGAAATGCCGTCGCATCGCGGCGCAGATCAGCCGCCCCATCCACACGGCACAAGTTGACGCCGACGACGTCGCGCAGACGGTGGCGCTGATACGCCGCGTGCAGCCCTCATTGGTGATCAACGTCGCCCTGCCCTACCAGGATCTCGCGATCATGGATGCCTGCCTCGAGACCGGCGTGCATTACCTCGATACCGCGAACTACGAGCCACCGGACGAGGCCAAGTTCGAGTACAAGTGGCAATGGGCCTACCAGGAACGTTTCCGCGAAAAAGGCCTCATGGCGCTTCTCGGCAGCGGCTTCGATCCGGGCGTCACCAACGTGTTCACAGCCTGGCTACAGAAGCACGAGTTCGACACGATCGAAGAACTCGACATCATCGACGCCAACGCCGGCAACCACGGCCAGCCCTTCGCGACCAACTTCAACCCGGAGATCAACATCCGCGAAGTGACGGCCCGCGGACGCTACTGGGAGAACGGTGCCTGGCAGGAAACGGACCCGCTCTCGGTGAAGCAGTCCTTCGATTTCCCCGAAGGCATCGGCCCGATGAACATCTACCTGATGTATCACGAAGAGCTCGAGTCGATCGTCAGGCACTTTCCGGATATCAAGCGCGCGCGCTTCTGGATGACCTTCTCCGAGAACTACCTGAACCACCTGAAGGTACTGCAGAACGTGGGCATGACACGGATCGACCCCGTCATGTACAACGGCCAGGAGGTCGTCCCGCTCCAGTTCCTCAAAGCAGTGCTGCCCGATCCCTCGAGCCTGGGGCCTCTTACCAAAGGCCGTACCTGCATAGGCTGCCTCGCACGCGGCACCAAGGACGGGAAACCCAAGATCGCCTATGTCTACAACATCTGCGACCACGAGGCCTGTTTCCGTGAGGTCCAGTCCCAAGCGATCTCCTACACCACCGGCGTGCCCGCCATGATCGGCGCGAAGATGATGCTCACCGGCAAGTGGAGCGGTCAGGGTGTGTTCAACATGGAGCAGCTTGATCCGGATCCGTTCATGGAGGCGCTGAACCAGCATGGTCTTCCGTGGGTGCTGGTCACTCCCGAGAAGGGCATGAGCTGAGCGCGGCATCCCGAATGGCCGGCCTGCTCGAGCGCTTCGCCAGCTTCGACACCTCGCGGGTGCCCTCGCCCTGCTTCGTCGTGGACGAGGCTGCGCTGGAGCAGAACCTCCGCTTGCTGGCACGGGTGCAGCAGGAGAGCGGCGCGAAGATCCTGCTCGCACTCAAAGCCTTCTCGATGTTCAGCCTGGCGCCATTGGTATCGCGCTACCTCTCCGGCACCTGCGCCAGCGGCCTGCACGAGGCACGGCTCGGTCGCGAGGAATTCGGCGGCGAGGTGCACACATTCTCTGCCGCCTTCACACGTGAGGACCTGCTGCAGGTCCTCGCGATCTCGGACCACGTCGTCTTCAATTCCTGCGATCAGTTGGACCGCTTCGAGCCTGAGATCCGCGCGGCCCTTGCTGCGCGTCCGGGCCTCGAGATCGGATTGCGCCTCAACCCCGAGCACTCCGAGGGCGCCGTCCCCCTGTACGACCCCTGCGCACCCTGCTCACGGCTGGGAGTCGTTCACTCCGCACTGCGCGACTCATCACTGGAGCACGTCAGCGGTCTGCACTTCCATACACTCTGCGAGCAGGACTTCCCGCCGCTCGAGCGCACCGTGCGCGCATTCGAAGAGCGCTTCGGTGATCTGATCCCGCGGATGAAATGGATCAATTTCGGTGGCGGGCACCACATCACTCGGCCGGGCTATCAGATCGACGCGCTCATCGCGCTGCTGCGCGAGTTCCAGTCACGCTGGGGGGTGCAAGTGTATCTGGAGCCCGGCGAGGCCATCGCCTACCACTGTGGCGTGATGGTGGCCGAGGTTCTGGATATCACGCAGAACGGCATGGCACAGGCGATTCTCGACACCTCCGCCACCTGCCACATGCCGGACGTGATCGAAATGCCCTACCGCCCCGTGATCACCGGCGCGGGCGATCCTGGACAGTTCGTCCACACCTACCGTCTTGGCGGACAGACCTGCCTGGCGGGAGACGTGATCGGTGATTGGTCGTTCCCCGAGCCACTGCGCGTGGGCTCGCGCATCGTCTTCGAGGACATGGCCTATTACACGATGGTGAAGACCACGACCTTCAACGGCATCAACCTGCCATCCATTGCCATCTGGAATTCGGACAGTGACGCGCTGCGTGTGGTGCGGCGTTTCGGGTATGAGGATTTCAGGAACAGGCTCTCCTGAAACGGAAAAGGGCGCGCACCTTGCGGATGCGCGCCCCTCTGCGGGCAGCAAGCCTCAGAGTGAGGCGCTGAGTTCCGGTACGGCAGCGAAGAGATCCGCAACCAGCCCGTAGTCGGCCACCTGGAAGATCGGCGCATCAGGATCCTTGTTGATCGCAACGATCACCTTGGAATCCTTCATGCCGGCCAGGTGCTGGATGGCGCCCGAGATACCCACCGCGATGTACAGGTCCGGGGCCACGATCTTCCCGGTTTGGCCAACCTGGTAATCGTTGGGAACGAAGCCGGCATCGACCGCAGCGCGCGAGGCCCCGACAGCTGCATTCAGCTTGTCGGCAACCGCCTCGAGCAGCTTGAAGTTGTCACCGTTCTGCATGCCGCGACCACCGGAGACGACCACGCGTGCAGCGGTGAGTTCGGGGCGATCGGACTTGGCAACGCGCTCGTCGATGAACCTCGAAAGCCCGCTCTCGTGCACCGAGGACACGACCTCGATCGCGGCAGAGCCGCCTTCGGCCGGCGCAGCATCGAAGCCCGTTGCACGCACAGTGATGACCTTGCGGGCGTCAGTGCTTTGCACGGTGGCGATCACGTTGCCGGCGTAGATCGGGCGCTCGAAGGTGTCGGCGCTGATCACGGCCGTGATCTCGGAGATCTGCGCGACGTCGAGAAGCGCTGCCACGCGGGGCATGACGTTCTTGGCACCAGCGGTGGCAGCGGCGAGGACCGCGTCGTAGCCTGCCGCCACTTCCGCGATCAGAGCGGAGGTGTTCTCTGCGAGTTGCGTCGCATAAGCAGCGTTGTCCGCAACCAGCACCTTGGACACCCCTGCAATGCGGGCAGCGGCGTCGACAACGGCGGAGCAGCCAGCGCCGGCAACGAGCACGTGCACATCTGCCCCGAGTTGCTGTGCGGCAGTCACCGCGTGCAGCGTGGCAGGTTTGAGTTCGGTGTTGCTGTGTTCGGCAATAACCAGGGTAGCCATCAGATCACCTTCGCTTCGTTGCGGAGTTTGTCGACGAGTTCCTCTACGGACCCGACCTTGATGCCGGCCTTGCGCTCGGGCGGCGGCGAAACTTTCAGCGTTTTCACGCGCGGCGTGACATCCACGCCGAGTTCTGCAGGCGTCAACGTGTCGAGCGGCTTTTTCTTCGCTTTCATGATGTTCGGAAGCGAGGCATAACGCGGCTCGTTCAGGCGCAGATCGCTGGTGACCACCGCCGGAAGCGAGAGCTCGAGCGTTTGCAGGCCGCCGTCGACTTCACGGGTCACGGTGGCCTTGCCGTCGGCGATCTCGAGTTTGGAGGCGAATGTCGCCTGCGACATACCCGCAAGGGCCGAGAGCATCTGGCCGGTCTGGTTGTTGTCACCGTCGATGGACTGCTTGCCGAGGATGGCGAGTTGCACGCCCTCGCGTTCGATAACGGCTTTGAGCAGTTTGGCAATTGCGAGGGGCTGAAGCTCTGCATCGGTTTCGACGAGGATGCCGCGGTCCGCGCCCAGCGCAAGCGCGGTACGGATCTGCTCCTGGCAGCTCTTGTCGCCGAGGGAGACGGCAATCACCTCGGTGGCGACGCCCTTCTCGCGTAACCGCACAGCCTCTTCCACGGCAATTTCGCAGAAGGGATTGATCGACATCTTGACGTTGTTCAGGTCGATGCCCGAACCATCGCTTTTCGGCCGCACCTTGACGTTGTAGTCGACGACGCGTTTGACCGCTACGAGAACTTTCATGGACTCTCCGCTGGACACTGGTGGGGGCTGGGCGCTTGCGGAAATTCCGGCGCGAGGCGCCGTCCGCAAGGCTCGCGCATTGTCCGGAGAGGCCGCGGGGAGGTCAATGGCCGGGCCGTCCGAGATCGGCAATGCTACCAGTATGCGAAGCCCGGACAGCGCGGTTTGAAGTATCCTTTGCGGTGCCGGCGCAAGCCCGGCGCAGACCCTTCCAAACACGATCGCAACAGGCCGCTTCCGCACACCGGAGGCGCCACGGGAACTGAGAGAGGTGGAGTACGTGAGCAACCGGGAATCGATGGAATTCGACGTCGTGATCGTGGGTGCAGGGCCCGCAGGTCTGGCGGCAGCGTGCCGTCTTCGCCAACTCTCTCAGGACATCAGCGTCTGCGTGGTAGAGAAAGGTTCCGAGGTCGGTGCGCACATTCTCTCGGGCGCGATATTCGAGCCCACTGCGCTGAACGAACTCTTCCCCGAGTGGGCGGCGAACGGCGCTCCGCTGAACACGCCCGTGGCGAGCGACGAAATCTACGTTCTGCGCAACGAGACCTCCGGGGCCCGCGTACCGGGTTTCATGGTGCCAAGCACCATGCACAACGAAGGCAACTTCATCATCAGCCTCGGCAACCTGTGCCGCTGGCTCGGGCAGCAGGCGGAAGCGCTGGGCGCCGAGATCTACCCCGGCTTTGCTGCCTCGGAAGTGCTGTTCCACGAGGATGGTCGGGTAAAAGGCATCGCCACGGGCGATGCCGGCGTCGGGGCTGACGGCGAGCAGAAGGACAGCTACACCCCCGGCATGGAACTGCACGCCAAATACACGCTTTTCGCGGAAGGCTGCCGCGGACACCTCGGCAAGCAACTGATCAGCCGCTTTGCACTCGACGCCGGTCGTGATCCACAGCACTACGGGCTCGGCATCAAGGAACTCTGGGAAATCGAGCCCTCCAGGCACCGCCCCGGCCTCGTGATGCACACCGCAGGCTGGCCCTTGCAGCAGAGTGGCGCGCACGGTGGCAGCTTCCTGTATCACCTCGAGGGCAATCTCGTCTCCATCGGCCTGATCACGGATCTGGGCTACAGCAATCCGGCGATCAGTCCCTTCGAGGAATTCCAGCGCTACAAGCAGCACCCGCTGGTCAGGCAGTACCTCGAGGGCGGCAAGCGCATCGCATATGGTGCGCGGGCCATCGCCAAGGGTGGTGTGCAGTCACTGCCGAAGATGAGTTTCCCCGGCGGTCTCCTTATCGGCTGCGATGCGGGCACGCTCAATTTCGCGAAGATCAAGGGCTCTCATACGGCGATGAAAAGCGGCATGGTTGCGGCAGAGTCCGTCTACAAAGCCATCGCCGAATCGGGACAGGAGGGCGAGGAAATCAGCAGCTTCACCGACGCCTTCCTGACGTCGTGGGCCGGCAAGGAATTGCACGCGCAGCGCAACTTCGGCCCGGCGCAGCACAAGTTCGGGAACATCCTGGGTTCGGCCTACGCCTTCCTGGACATCAACCTCTTCAAGGGCAAGTTGCCCTGGACCTTCAGTGACCCGACGCCGGATCACGCGCAGCTCAAACCATCGGCCCAGTGCCGCCAGATCACCTACCCCAAACCGGACGGGGTGCTGAGCTTCGATCGACTGAGCTCCGTTTACCTCTCCAACACCAACCATGAAGAAGATCAGCCCTGCCACCTGACGTTGAAAGACCCGGCGGTCCCGATCCGTCACAACCTCCCGCTCTATGACGAGCCCGCACAGCGTTATTGTCCGGCCGGCGTGTACGAGGTGGTTGCCGAAGCCGATGGCTCCAAGCGCTTCCAGATCAACGCGCAGAACTGCGTGCACTGCAAGACCTGCGATATCAAAGACCCCACCCAGAACATCGTCTGGGTGACCCCCGAGGGCACGGGTGGACCGAACTACCCCAACATGTAAACCGCGCAGGGCTGTCTATTCCAATGGAAAGAACAGCCCTTCGCTGTAGACGCCATAGGGGCCGTCGGCATCGCGCTGCTGCGCGATGCCGGCAAGAGCATAAAAAACGTTGCGGTGCAGTACCGCCTCCATACCATCACGGAGAACCACATAGGGTTTGGTTCCACCGTCTCGGCTTGGGCGCAAGCAGAGCGGATGTTCCGCGTCGAGGGTGGATGATTCGCCCAGACTGGTGCGGAAACGGATACTGGCAAGCTCTCCCTCGCCCTGCAGCTCCCACTCCGTGACAATGAACGGCACGTCAGCGACATCGATCCTGAGCGTCTGCTCGGGCGTCACAAGAGCGTATCCCCTTGCGTCACGGCGCAGCATGCCGGAGAGCAACCTCAGCAGCCCTTCCCTCTTTATCGGGCTGCCCCGGTAGGACCACACGCCCTGGCTGTCGATCGCGAACTCCGCGGGCTTGCGAACTGCGGACGGAGGGGCCGGGACATCCACGCGAAATCAGCGCGGAGCCGGGATGAGACGCACGTTGATCACGCCATCAACGCGTGAAATCGCGTCGATCACCGCAGCGGAGGGTTCGCCCTCCACGTCGATCAGGTTGTACGCGATGTTCTCGCGGCTTTTGTTCAGCATGTCGACAACGTTGATACGGGCCTCTGCAAAAATCGAGAGGATGTGCCCGAGCATGCCCGGAACGTTCCTGTTCGCTACCGCGATACGGCAACCCCCCGTGCGCTCCAGTTCCAGCGTGGGAAAGTTCACCGCATTGCGGATGTTTCCGTGCTCAAGGAAAGCACGGAGCTGGTCTGCCGCCATGACCGCACAGTTTTCCTCTGCCTCTTCCGTGCTGGCGCCAATGTGGGGCATCAGCAGGCAATCGGGCCTGCCAACGAGGCGGGGATGGGGGAAGTCCGCGACGTAGCAACGCAGTTGCCCACGGCCGAGCGCAGCAAGAAGTGCGTCGATCTCGACGATTTCTTCCCGCGCGAAATTGAGCAAGCAGGCTCCCTTGCGTGCCTGCGCGAGGGTCTCTGAACCGATCAGATTGCGGGTGCTGTCCAGCACCGGAAGGTGAAGACTCACGAAGTCGGCACGGGCGAACAGTGCACCGATGTTCTCCATGCGCCTCACCTCGCTCGGCAGTCGCCACGCCGCCTCGACCGACAGGGCCGGGTCATAGCCGATGACCTCCATGCCCAGATCGAGTCCGAGTCGCGCCACCAGACTGCCTATGGCGCCGAGCCCGATCACACCGAGCGTCTTCCCATGCAATTCGTTTCCCGCAAAGCGTTTCTTCTCGGCCTCGAGCTGTTTGTTCATTTCGCTTGCGTCCATCGATGCCGGCAAACCGGACACATAGCCGATTCCCTCGACGATACCCCGTGACGCGAGAAGCATGCCGGCCGCTACGAGTTCCTTTACCGCGTTGGCGTTCGCCCCCGGCGTGTTGAAGACCGCGATGCCCCGATCGGTGCAGGCCTGGACAGGAATGTTGTTCACGCCTGCGCCGGCACGGGCGACGGCACGCACCGACGCATCGAGTTGTTCCACCTGCAACTTGTGGCTTCGCAGCAGCAGCGCGTCGGCTGTGCCGATCTCGCTCGCAACCTCGTAGCGGTCACGCGGAAAGCGCTCGAGGCCGCGTACAGAAATCTGGTTGTAGGTGCGTATCCTGAACATGCGGACTCTCCGGATGGGCTGATCTGAACCGGCGCGTATCTTAGCGGCAGCGTGCGCAGGCTACATCGCCCGGACAGAGGTAATTAACGGCTGCAGGCCACGATCCGCGCGAACGCTGTGGGCCGGGATTCGCCAAGCGGCACACGCAACTCAAGTACCGGCTCAGGCGACTCCTCCGACTCGATCGCCAGCGCGACACTGAACTCACCCGGGAATCGCGCGCACCAGAAGCGCCAGCGCTGCGGGCAGTCATCGAGGTCGGGACGGGCGTTGAAATCAAGGCGATCCGCCGAAAACGCGAAGGCAAAATCCTCGAGGGGCAACTGCAGGCCGGTACCGCGTGCCTTGAGATAGGCCTCCTTCAGCGTCCAGATGTCATAGAAGCGCCCCATCCTCGCGTGGCCGGGCTCCGCATCCAGGGCCCGAACCTCGCTGTCGGCAAAGTACCTGCGGGACAATTCCGCGAAGCGCCGCTCGGCGCGATGAAACTCGATATCCACGCCCAGTGCCGCTTGCCCCTGACGCACCGCCACGGCCGCGTAGGAGCCCGAGTGGGACAGGTTGAACGCCAGCGGTGCAGTTGATTGCTGTCGCGTGCTATCGAGGTAGGGCTTGCCGTGCTCACCGGCAGCAAACTGCAAGGAGGCGGCGTCTGTCCCCGTAAACTCCGATAGCACGGTGCGTAGCAGAGCGTGACTGACCAGGAAGGAGTGCCGGTCCTTCTCGAACCGGAAGCGGTCGAGGCGCGCGGTTTCAGCCGGTTCCAAAAGCTCGCGGTACCGGGACAACAGCGCCGGCGATGTCACAGAGGAGGTGTCGCAAAAGAAGAGACGGGGCCGGGACACGCCAGCTGCCGACCGCCAGCCTCAGAGAACCTGCACGTCCACCAGAGCACGCAAACGCTGGCGGTAGTGCGCCGCAGCTGCGGCACCTCTCGATTGTGCGAGCATGCTTCGAAGCTGAAGTTGTTGCTCTGCGGGAATGGCTGTCAGTTCTCCCTCCCGGAAATTCGAAGACTGGTAGACAACGACATCGCCGCCGGGCATCACGACCGTCCCCCCGGAGCTGGCAACCGAGGTGGGCCGTACCGTGAATACAGCGTCACCGAGTTCCTTGGGAAGGTCGGGCGATCCCCTGCGATGTTCGAGAGCGACTTGCCATTGCAGGGCCTCACGCTTCGCAACGGCATCCAGGGAAATCCCGGAACCGAGTTCGGACAACAAGGTCTTTGCCTTCTCGAGCGCACGTTCGCGGCGGATGGCCTCGACAAGCAAGGTGCGTATCCCGGCCTCAACCTCTGTCAGCGCCTGCTGGCGCTCGGGCTGGTGCTCTCGCAGGCGAACCACCACGGCGTGGCCATCCTCGAGTTCGATGATCTCGCTATTCTGTCCGGATTTGAGGACGTCCTCGCTGAAACCGGCGTTGATGACGCGGGAATCCGAGAAGACACCTTCACCGCCGCGCCGGCTGATCACAGGCCCCTGCTTGACCGATAGACCGAGTGTCTTGGCAGCGTCTGCCAGACCTTCACTGTTGAAGGTGAGATCGGCGAGCTGCTCGGATTTTTCGACGAACAAGGGCTTGGAAGCCTTCTTCTGGAGCTCCGCCTCGATCACGGGGCGCAGTTCAGCCAAGGAGGGTGCCTCTTTGGCCCGGACGTCCAGCAACTTGACCAGGTGCCAACCGGAATCCGTTCTCAGCGGCTCCGACACCTGTCCGGGCTTGAGCGATGCCAGAGCTTCCTCGAACTCCGCAGGAAAGGCGTCTCCCCCGGAGTAACCAAGATCACCACCCTCCTGCGCAGACCCCACGTCTTCGGATGCCTCGCGCGCAACCGTCGCAAAATCCTCGCCTTTCTCGATCCGGCCACGCAGCTCCAGCAGGCGCGCTTTGGCTTTCTCGTCGTCAAGAGACGAGATCATGATGTGGGCGGCGTGACGCTCCTCGGCGTCCTTGTAGTCTGCAAGGCGTCGCTCGTACTCCGCCTTCACTTCTTCATCGGAAACTTTCTGGTAGAGATCCTCGATGCGAAGCTCTATGTAATCGAGGGCCACCGACTCGGGTGTCCGGAACTCCGCCTTGTTGGATTCGAAGTAGGAAGCCACGCGCACGGCAGGTACATCCGGGGGCGCGCCCGCGCTTTCGAGCGGCACCGTGAGATACCGGACGTCCACACTCTGTTGGGTGATACGGGCGACCTCGCGGATTTCCGCCTCCGTGCTGAAGTCACTCGTGGCTACGCCACCGAGAACCTGGTTTATCAGCAATTCTTCCCGCAGCAGGTTGCGGTAGTACGAGGGCGTGAGGCCGTTGCTGGCGAGGATTCCCTGGAAGCGCTCCTGCGAGAACTTGCCGTTATCCTGGAAACTCTGATCGTCGAGGATGATCCGGTCGATCATCGCATCTCCTACCCGGAATCCACTGTGGCTGGCCACCTGTCCGAGGAGTTTTCGTTCAATCAGGGAGTCGAGCACCGGACCGCGCAGCTTGGCGTCTTCGAGTTCGGCGGGATCTACATTCTCCTCCGCGCTCCCTACCAGCCTGCGACGCTGGAGTTCGATCGCCTGATCGAGTTCGCGCTGTGTGATGACCTCAGCACCCACGGTGGCTACCTTGGGCTCTCCACCGGTGAAGAACGCCTCGATACCGAACACCGCGAAGGGCACGATGATGATGCCGACGATGACCTTGGCGATCGTGCCCTGAAGATTGTCACGGATCTTCTGAAGCATCGTTGCAGATCCCGGAATCAGGCGGTGGGAAGAAAGGGAAACAGGGCAAGCCGCTGCCGGTGGCAGCCCCGATCAATTCAGCGCGTCACGCAGCGCTTTGCCGGGCTTGAACCCCGGCGAGCGGCTCGCTGCGATGTTGAGCAATTCACCGGTTTTGGGGTTACGCCCCTGACGCTCTGCACGCTGCTTCACGGCGAAAGTGCCGAAGCCGACGAGAGACACCTGATCGCCCGCGCGAAGCGCATCGGTGATGCCGGCGATGGCAGCCTCGAGTGCGCGAGCTGCAGAGGACTTGGAGATGTCTGCCTTGTCGGCGATCAGGTCAACGAGTTCGGTCTTGTTCACGGTGTGCCCCTGTGTTCTGCGCTGCTGTGCGACGCCAGATACCTGCGCCGCGGAAGGGGGCGGAGTGTACACCAGCGCCCTTCGCGACGGTCAAGCAGGAAGGGCCATCAATGCGTATTCACCCGCGCGTCCTCGGGAGGACGCGTGCCCTCAGAAGCCGCTTTCTCGCTGAGCGTTTTCCACTCCTCGTCAGACAACGGGGTGGGCATGCTTTCGAGGGCGATGTCCAGTACCTGCTCTATCCAGCGCACGGGCCGGATCTCGAGGTCGCGCTTGATGTTATCGGGAATCTCTTTCAGATCCCGCTCGTTCTCCTCGGGGATCACCACGGTACGGATACCCCCGCGGTGCGCCGCGAGGAGTTTTTCCTTGAGGCCTCCTATGGCGAGCACCTGACCGCGCAGCGTGATCTCTCCGGTCATCGCTACTTCTGCACGCACGGGGATACCCGTGAGCACGGAGACCATGGCCGTGCACATGCCGATACCTGCGCTGGGGCCATCCTTCGGGGTGGCACCCTCAGGCACGTGGATGTGCATATCGGATTTCTCGTGGAAGTCCGGCCGAATGCCGAGCGTTTTCGCGCGTGCGCGAACCACCGTCATGGCCGCCTGGATGGACTCCTGCATCACATCACCGAGCGAACCGGTTTTGACCTGCCGTCCTTTTCCGGGAACAACTACCGCTTCGATAGGAAGGAGTTCTCCGCCTACCTGCGTCCACGCCAGACCAGTCACCTGCCCGATCTGGTTTCGCTCGAATGCCTCACCGTGGCGATACTTGCGTACACCGAGGTACTCCTCGAGATTTCCAGGCGTCACGGTAGCGTTGGCCTTTGCGGGATCGAGCGAAATCTGCTTGACCTGCTTGCGGCAGATCTTGGCGATTTGCCGCTCGAGTCCGCGAACACCCGACTCGCGCGTGTAGTGGCGGATGATGTCGCGCACCACGCCCTCCCCTACTTCGATCTCACCGGCTTCCAGGCCCGCGTTGCGAAGTTGCTTCGGCAACAGGTAACGCTCCGCGATGCTGGTTTTTTCGTCCTCCGTGTATCCGGGCAAGCGGATCACTTCCATACGATCGAGCAGCGGAGCGGGGATGTTCATCGAATTCGATGTGCAGATGAACATCACGTCCGACAGATCGTAATCGACCTCGAGATAGTGATCGTTGAAGGCGTGGTTCTGCTCCGGGTCGAGCACCTCGAGCAGCGCCGATGCAGGATCACCGCGGTGATCCATGCCCATCTTGTCGACTTCGTCGAGCAGGAAGAGCGGGTTGCGTACGCCTGCCTTCGAGAGCTTCTGCAATATCTTGCCCGGCAGGGATCCGATGTAGGTGCGTCTATGACCGCGGATCTCGGCCTCGTCACGCACGCCGCCGAGCGCCATGCGAACGAACTGGCGATTGGTAGCCCGCGCGATGCTTTCACCCAGCGAGGTCTTGCCAACGCCCGGCGGGCCCACGAAGCACAGCACCGGGCCCTTGGACTTGCCAACCCTACGCTGCACTGCGAGATACTCGAGGATGCGTTGCTTCACCTCTTCGAGGCCGTGATGGTCTTCCTCGAGGATCTTTTCGGCGCGTGCGAGGTCATTGCGCAATTTGCTGCGCTTTTTCCACGGGACCTGAACCATCCAGTCGAGATAGCTCCGCACCACCGAGGCCTCTGCGGACATCGGTGACATCATTTTCAGTTTGTTGAACTCGGTGAGGGCCTTGGTTTCGGCGTCCTTCGACATGCCCGCAGAACGGATGCGTTTCTCGAGATTCTCCAGTTCGTTGGGCGCGTCCTCAAGCTCGCCCAGTTCCTTCTGGATCGCCTTCATCTGCTCGTTCAGGTAGTACTCTCGCTGGCTCTTCTCCATCTGTTTCTTGACGCGGCCACGGATGCGCTTTTCGACCTGAAAGAGCTCCATCTCGCCTTCCATGATGCCCATGAGGCGCTCGATCCGCTCACCGATGGACGCGACCTCGAGAATCTCCTGCTTGCGCGGCAACTCCAGCGCCAGATGGGCGGCGATGGTGTCGGCAAGACGCCCCGGCTCATCGATGCCGCTGAGAGCACTCAGCACCTCTGCGGGAACCTTCTTGCCCACATTCACATACTGCTCGAAAAGCCGCATGCAGCTGCGAACCAGCGCGTCGCCCTCGGCGTCAGTCAACACGGCTCCCCGAAGCGCTGTGGCCTGCGCAGCCAGGTATCCCCCGCGCGAAATCACGTCCTCGATCTGTGCACGCTCTCCGCCCTCGACCAGCACCTTCACCGTGCCGTCTGGCAGTTTCAGCATCTGGAGAACATTGGCGAGCGTGCCGATCGTGTAGATATCGTCAACACCCGGGTCGTCGTCCGCCGCGTTGCGCTGGGCGACAAGCAGAATGCGCTTGTCAGCAGACATTGCTGCCTCGAGGGCAAGGATCGACTTCTCCCTGCCCACAAACAGCGGGATCACCATATGGGGAAACACCACGACATCGCGCAGTGGCAGCAGTGGAACGGCGGCACGCGCTCCGGGAGACGATCTCATCGGGTACTCCTCGCCCCTTCGGGCGCACAGACTGTAGCGACCCCCTCAAGATGGGGGTCGCGAGGCGATTCTACAAGAGGCTTCGATCAACCGGGGTACGGCAGCGCCGAACCCCGTGGATCATTCTGCGGGGGCAGCCTTGGGGGCTTGGGACTGATAAACCTTGAGCGGTTCGGACTCGCCTTTGATGACGGACTCATCAATGACGACTTTGGTGACGTCACGCTCCGAAGGAATCTCGAACATCGTTTCGAGCAGCACGGACTCCAGGATGGATCGCAATCCGCGCGCACCGGTCTTGCGGGCAAGGGCTTTCTCTGCAATCGCGCGCAGGCCGTCTTCGCGGAAATCGAGCTCCACGCCTTCCATGTCGAAGAGCTTGCGGAACTGTCGTGTGAGGGAGTTCTTTGGCTCCGTGAGGATCTGGATCAAGGCTGCGTGATCGAGTTCCTCAAGCGTGGCGACGACCGGCAGACGGCCGACGAACTCGGGAATCAGACCATACCGGATGAGGTCTTCGGGTTGGAGTTCGTGGAGCAACTGGCTGATGTTCTTGGACTCGTCCTTGCCTTTGATGGAAGCCGAGAATCCGATACCACTCTTCTCGGAGCGATCCCGGATGATCTTGTCCAAGCCCGCAAACGCACCACCGCAGATGAACAGGATGTTGGAGGTGTCGACCTGCAGGAACTCCTGCTGCGGGTGCTTGCGCCCACCCTGCGGCGGGACCGACGCTACAGTACCTTCGATCAGTTTCAGCAGGGCTTGCTGTACACCCTCCCCCGAAACATCGCGTGTGATGCTGGGGTTCTCGGATTTGCGTGAGATCTTGTCGATCTCGTCGATGTAGACAATGCCCATCTGGGCCTTCTCCACATCGTAATCGGCTTTCTGGAGCAGTTTCTGGATGATGTTTTCGACATCTTCGCCGACGTAACCTGCCTCCGTGAGGGTGGTTGCGTCAGCGATGGTGAAAGGCACATCCAGCAAACGTGCGAGGGTCTCCGCGAGGAGCGTCTTGCCGCTGCCAGTGGGTCCGACGAGCAGAATGTTGCTCTTGCCCAGTTCCACGTCATCACGCGAACGATCGCCGACACGCAGACGCTTGTAGTGGTTGTATACGGCGACCGAGAGCACTTTCTTGGCGTGGTGCTGCCCGATCACGTACTCGTCGAGGATGTTGCAGATCTCCCTGGGACGCGGAAGTTTGCTCTTTGCGCCATCCCCGGCGGAT
>CAIXOY010000621.1 GCA_903921135.1 uncultured Gammaproteobacteria bacterium | reverse complement strand
GCCGATCTGGCGCATGCGTACCCGGGGCGTGTCGCGCTGCGACTGGGCTACGACGAGGGCCTCGCGCACCGCATCGAAGCGGGTGCGGATATCTTCCTGATGCCCTCGCGTTTCGAGCCCTGCGGGCTTAACCAGATGTACAGCCTGCGCTTCGGCACGCTGCCCGTGGTGCACGGCGTGGGCGGTCTGGCAGACACGGTGACCGATGCCTCCGAGAGCGCACTGGCGGACGGCAGCGCAACGGGTTTCGTCTTCCACGCACCCACGGCCGCGGCACTGCGGGATGCGGCGCTGCGCGCCATCGGCCTGTGGCGAGAAGCGCCAGACGTCTGGGCAAGGATGCAGGTGCGCGGCATGCGGACGGATTTCTCCTGGCGCGCAAGCGCGCGCGCCTACGAGGATCTCTACGCGTCCGCGCTGGCGGAACTGCGCTCGACGCCGCCGGCATAGACCCCGCGCACGGAGGCGCGGTTATACTCGGGAGGCCATCCGCCAGCGCAGTAGCACCATGCCCGGACGCAAGCTCCTCCTCGAAGTCCAGCCACGCATCCCGCCCGCACTCGCGCGGCTCGATGATCTTGCCGACAACCTTGTCTACAGCTGGGACCGCCGCGTGCGATCCCTCTTTGCACGGCTCGACCGCCGTCTCTGGGAGGCCTGCGGCGCAAGCCCGCGGCTGTTCCTGCGGCGCGTTTCGCAATCCGTGCTGGACGAGGCCGCCGTCGACCGCAACTACCTCGAGGAATACCGCCGCGTGCTGGGCAGTTTCGATGCCTACATGGATCGCGGCATACGCCCCGAGTGCTCTCCCTACCTCGATTGTTCCGGGGATCTCGTCGCCTATTTCTGCGCGGAATTCGGGCTGCACGAGAGCTTCCCCATCTATTCCGGGGGCCTCGGCATACTCGCCGGCGACCACTGCAAGGCCGCAAGCGATCTCGGCATTCCCTTCGTCGCGGTGGGCCTGCTCTACCACAACGGTTATTTCACGCAGAAGATCGACGGCCACGGCAACCAGCTCTCCGAGATGGTGGCCATGGATTTCCGCGACCTCCCGATCCGGCCCGTTCGCCAGGACGGTGGCGAGCGCCTCGAGTTGAGCCTCGATTTCCCCGGTCGCAGCGTGAGGCTGCACGTCTGGGAAGCGCGCATCGGCCACATCAGCCTCTACCTCCTGGACACCGACCTGCCCGGTAACAGCGAGGCAGACCGGCGCATCACACGCCAGCTCTACGGCGGCGGCCGCGATACCCGGCTCGAGCAGGAAATGGTGTTGGGCATAGGCGGCGTGCGGGTACTGCGCGCGCTGGGGCTCTCACCCACCGCATGGCACATCAACGAGGGCCACGCCGCGTTCATGGTGCTAGAGCGCGCACGCGAGCACGTGACCGAGGGGCACGCGCTTCCCGCCGCACTGGAACTGGTGGCCTCCGGCACGGTGTTCACCACGCACACGCCGGTGGCGGCGGGCCACGACATCTTCGAGTGCAAGCTGGTCGGCAGTTACCTCGCGCCGCTCGCTGCCGCGCTCGGTGTCGGGATGACGGAATTCCTCGCGCTTGGCGGCGCCGTCGAAGACGGGCCGGGTTTCAACATGACCACGCTCGCGCTGAAGGGCTCGCGTTTCCACAACGGTGTGAGCCGCATCCACGGCAGCGTGGCCTCGGTGATGGAGCGCGGCGCCTGGCCCGAGATCCCGCCCGAGGAAAACCCCATCACCTACGTCACCAACGGGGTGCATGTGCCCACGTTCCTGGCGGGCGAGTGGTACAACCTCTTCGACATGCGTTTCGACGAGTGGCACGCAGAACTCACCGACACAGCCTACTGGGAGCGCATCGAAGACATCCCCGATTACCAGTTCTGGAGCGTGCGCAAGCAGCTGAAGTCCGCCGCACTGGCCGAGATCTGCCGCCGCGTCGAGGCGCAATGTCACAGGAACGGCGAGAGCGCCTCCATCGTCGCACGCATCACGCGCCTGATCCGCGACCCGGACGCGGACACGCTCGTGATGGGCTTCGCGCGGCGCTTCGCGACCTACAAGCGCGCCACGCTGCTGCTGGCCGATCCCGGGCGGCTCGCGCGCCTGCTGAACGACCCGGAGCGTCCGGCGGTGATCGTCTTCGCCGGCAAGGCGCACCCCTCCGACGGACCCGGCCAGCATCTCATCCGCGTGATCCACGAATTCGCGCGTCGCCCCGAGTTCGAGGGCCGTATCATCCTGCTCGAGGGTTATGACATCCGCCTCGCGCGGCAACTGGTCTCGGGCGTGGATCTCTGGCTGAACACACCGGAGTATCCGCTGGAAGCAAGCGGCACCTCGGGACAGAAAGCCGCCATCAACGGCGTGATCAACCTGAGCGTGCTGGACGGCTGGTGGGGCGAGGGCTACGACGGCACCAACGGCTGGGGCATCGTGCCGCGGGATCCGCTACTCGACGCCGAAACGCGCAACCGCGACGAGGCCAAGGACCTTCTCGACACCCTCGAACACGAGGTGCTGCCGCTGTATTTCGATCGCGACCGCCGTGGCTTCTCGCCGGGCTGGGTGCACATGGCCAAGTCCTCGATGAAATCGATCATGCCGCGCTTCAATTCGCGCCGCATGGTCATGGATTACATCTGCCAGCTCTATCACCCGGCACGTGAGCAGCACCGGCGGCTGGGCGCGGACGGCGGGCGTGGTGCAGCAGAGCTCGCAGCCTGGAAGACCCGCGTACGGGCACAGTGGGACGGCGTGGACATCGCGCTGGGTGCAGAACCACCCGTCGCCGTGGCGCACGGAGAACAGGTGCCGCTCGAGGTAGTGCTGAACCTTAACGGCCTCGCGCCCGAGGACGTGGCCGTGGAATGCCTGGTGGATCCGGAGCCGGGGATGGGCGGCGAAACCCAACGCGTGCTGCTCTCGGCGGCCGGGGGAGAAAACCACGCGCACCGTTTCACGCTGGAACTGCAACCGGCCAACGCCGGGCTGCAGTCGATGCGCCTGCGGGCCTACCCGTGGCACCCGCTGCTGGCGCACCGTTTCGAGGTGGGACTGATGCGCTGGCTCTGAGTCGTCGCGCCGCGCTCAGCGGATCGCGGCGATGTGTTGCAGGAAAGCCTCGGCGTCCTTGAATCCGACCAGCCGGAGAGCGGTTTTCTCCGTGCCGCGGGCGTCGAAGAAAGCAATGCCGGGCGGCCCGTAAAGCCCGAAGCGTTTCAAAAGGGCCTGATCTTCCGCGTCGTTCTCCGTGACGTCGGCCTTCAGCAGGCGGAAACCCGCGAGCCGCGCACGCACGGCAGGATCGCCGAAGGTGAGGTGCTCCATCTCCTTGCAGGCCGCACACCACTCGGCGTAGACGTCGAGCATCACCGGCACCGCAGACGATGCGATGCGTGCGTCCAGATCCGCCACCGAGGCAACCCGCTCGAAGGGCAAAGCAGGAGACTCCTTGCCGCCCGAGGCGCGGGCCGTGAGCACCAGAGGTTGCAGCGGATCACGGCTGCCGCCCAGCACGCCGAGCAGCAGGGCCGAACCGGTGATCAGCATCACGATGCCCACCCCCTTCCACAGACGGCGCCAGCCGCTCGCAGCGGGGGGCAAGGGATCGATGGCATGCAGGTACATCGCCGGCACGATCAGCAGGAGCGCCCAGGCGATCATCCGCGCCGCAGGCGGAATCACGGGCGAAACCAGATACACCGCAGTGCCCAGCAGGATCACGCCGAAGACCTTCTTCACGCTCTCCATCCAGGCGCCGGCGCGTGGCAACAGCGAGCCCGCGGAGAGGCCCACCAGCAGCAGCGGCACACCCATGCCGAGCGCCATCACGAAGAGCGCGCCCCCACCGAGCAGGGCATTACCCGTCTTGCCGATGTAGAGCAAGGCACCCGCGAGCGGTGCAGCCACGCAGGGCCCCACGATCAGCGCCGAGACCGCACCCATCAGGAACACGCCCGAGAGCTTGCCACCCTTCATGCTGTCTGCGCCGCTGGAGAGTCGCGTCTGCAGCGCCGAGGGCATCTGCAATTCGTAGAAGCCGAACATCGAGAGCGAGAGCGCCACGAAGACCGCGGCAAAGCTGCCGAGCACCCAGGGGTTCTGCAGCGAGGCGGAGACCATCGTGCCACCAAGACCCGCGGCGACGCCCGCCATCGAGTAGGTGATCGACATGCCGAGCACATAGGCCGCAGACAGCGCGAAACCGCGCCCGCGCGACACCTTGGTGCCCTGCCCCACGATGATCCCCGAGAGGATCGGGATCATGGGCAGCACGCAGGGCGTGAGCGAGAGCCCAAGCCCCGCCAGGAAGAAGAACAGCAGATTCCCCAGCACGCCCGAACTGCCGAGGGTGCGGGCGATGAGGCTGCTTTCGTCCTCGCCTTGCAGCGGGGCAGCGGCATCGGGGGGAGCCGGCGCCGCGAGCGCTGCTACAACGGGCGCAGGCGAGACAGCGACCGGCGCACCGGGCAACGACACGGTGAAACGGTGCGTCTGTGGCGGATAGCAGAAGCCCTTGACCGCGCATCCCTGCACCACGGCCTTCAGATGCACCGAGGAGGCCGACGCCGCGACGGTCGCCACGGGCAGCCGCACGGCAACGTGCCGGAAGTAGACCTCGTCCTTGCCGAGATACTCGTCCTCGTGCGGCTCGCCAGCGGGGAACTCCGCAGTGCCCAGACTCGCGCCTGGATCCTCCAGCGCGAAGCGGAAGCGGCCGCGGTAGAGGTAGTAGCCCTCGGCGACGTCCACCGACAGCTCCAGCGTGCGCGCATCCAGCGCGCGCACCGAGGGACGGAAGGCCTCGGCAGGATCAAGGAAATCCCCGGCCCGGACGAGTGTGGCGGCGAACAGCAGCAAGCAGACGAGGCTACGCATGCGCGGGATCCTCCTCAGATGACGACGAAGAAGTCCGCCGCCGTGAGCCCGGCTCCCGGATGCGTACCGAGCGTGGCATTGCTCACCAATGTGGCGAACTGCACCTGTGCCGCACCGCCCACGCCATCGGCGTCGTAATAAAGCGCGCCGGTGGTCTGGTCGTAGATGATGTGATGGTTCGCATCCAGCGCCGCCGTGCCCTTGACGAACATCGTGGCATCGAGCGCGGTGGTGGCAGTGACCTTGCCCAGCGCGAGGAAAATGTCGTCATCCAGCTGGATCTTGTCCTGCGCACCCCCGGCATCCCAGTCATTGATGGTGTCGATGTTGGTGCTCGCGGACAGGGCAGTGTTGAACACGAAGGTGTCGGCGCCCAGACCACCCGTGAGGATGTCATTCCCGGCACCGGCCTTGATGATGTCCGCCCCGCCGGCGCCGTTGATCGCATTGCTGCCAGCGTTGCCGGTGATGACGTTGGACTTGTCGTTACCCGTGCCGCCGATGTTTCCCGTGCCGCTCAGGCTCAGGTTCTCCACGAACTGTGAAAGTGTGTAGCCGGACGCAAGGCTCCTGACCGTGTCGATACCGCCTGCATCGGTGGCCATGCCGTCGGTGGTCTCGTCCGCGACGTCGGTAGAGACGTTCACCACGTAGGTGTCATTGCCCGCGCCGCCGCGCATCACATCGGTCTGAAGGCCGCCGTCGAGACTGTCGTTGCCGGCTCCGCCCTGGAGCGTGTCGGCACCACCTAGCCCGAAGAGTTTGTTCGCGGCTGCATTACCCGTGATCAGGTTCACGGAGCCGTTGCCGGTGCCGCTCAGTGCCGCGGCTCCCCCGAGCGTGAGGTTCTCGATGAAGGCGCCCAGGGTGTAGTTCACGGTCGCCTGCACGGTGTCGCTACCGCCCGCGTCCAGGGTGCCATCAGGGACGGTGAATTCCTGCACCACGTCGAGCGAACTGTCGACGATGTAGGTGTCATTGCCCGCGCCGCCCAGCATGGAGTCATTGCCCGCGCCGCCATCGAGCGTGTTGGCAGCAGCATTGCCGCGCAACTGGTTGGCCAGCGCGTTGCCGGTGCCGGTCGCGGCAGAGCCGGTGAGGCTCAGGTTCTCGAACAATGCGCCCAAGGCGAAACTTGCCGAGGATTGCACCGTGTCTGTGCCTCCGGCATCGGCGCCGCCCGCACCGGTGTTCTCCTGCACCACGTCGAGCGCGCTGTCGACAACATAGGTGTCGTTGCCCGCGCCGCCGGAGAGCGTGTCGGTGCCCGCACCGCCATCGAGCGTGTCGTTACCCGCGTCACCCGTCAGCAGGTTTGCGGCGGCATTGCCGGCCAGTGCGTTGTCGAGGGTATTGCCGGTGCCGTTTGCGGCGGTGCCGGTGAGGGTGAGGTTCTCGAAAAGCGATCCCAGTGTGAAATTGACGGAGGCCTGCACCGTGTCGATGCCGCCTGCATCGACCGAGGCAGACGTGCGCGTCGCGGTATCAAAGTGCACGCTGCTGTTCGACTCGATCACCTGGTCCAGGGCGTTGTCGACCACATAGGTGTCGTTGCCGGCGCCGCCGTACATCGAATCCGCACCCGTGGATCCGTCGAGGATATCGTTGCCACCGACGCCGAGTAGGACGTCGGCACCGGCCGTGCCCGACAAGACATCGTCGCCGGTCGCACCGACAGCGACGACAAGGTTGGTGTACTTGATCTGTTCGAAATTCCGGAACGTCGCCGAACCGCTGGAGGTGGTCAAGGTGACTACACCGGTGCCATCCACGGTGAGCTTGAAGTCGGAATCAGGGAAGGCATAGCCCTGCTTGGTCGTGTCTACAGTGTCCTTGCCACCGAGTCCGTCGATGGTGGAGCCCTTGATGCTGCCGGAAAATGTGGTCGTATTGCCCAGAAATCCGTCCTTGATGAGGAAGCTGTTGTTGCCACTGTCGAGCGTGATCGTCGTTGCCATTGCGGCAGGCCCTCGGGTTGGGATTCAGTTGGAAAAAATCGCGCCTCCGGCATCCACGCAGAGGTGAGTCATGCCGGCGGTACGCAGGAAATCGAGACCGTGCTGTTCTTTCAGCATCGTGATCGTGGCGAAACTCCCCGCCACCACGGCCATCGGGGCGAGCACGCTCACCGACGACCAGTACGAAACAGGCCATCCCGTGCGCGGATCGAGCACGTGGCAGTAGCGTTTGCCCTCGTGCTCGAAATAGCGCTCGTAATCGCCGCTGGTGGCAAGCGCACCCTGGCTCACGGGAATGGTGGCGATCACCTCGCCCGGGCGACGCGGGTTCTGCACGCCGATCAGCCAGGGGCTGCCATCGGCCTGCGGTCCTATCGCCCGGATATCGCCACCCAGGTTCACGTAACCATGCGCGAAGCCGCGCTCGGCCAGCACTGTTGCGGCGCGATCGGCTGCGTATTCCTTGCCGAAGCCGCCGAAGTCGATCTCCATGCCGGCCTCGGGCAAGCGGATGGCCGCCTCCTCACGCTCGACCCGCTGCCAGCCGATGTGCGCCAGCAGCCTGTCGAGCTCGGCCTGCTCCGGCAGCTTCCGTTCGCGGAAGTTCCACGCCTGCCGCAGGATGCCGGAGGTGATGTCGAAGAGGCCGTCGCTCTGGCGGTTGAGCGCATCGGCGAAGTCGAGAAGCGTGCGCATTTCCGCATCGATCCCGATCCACTCGCCGGAACCGGCCGCAGCGTTTATCCGCGAGACGACCGAGTCCGCGCGGTAGCGGGAATAGCTCGTCTCGATGCGCAGCACTTCCCGCACTGCCGCCTCGAGCGCCGCCGAGGCCTCGGCCTGACCGGGCGCAGCCAACATGATCTCGTTGGCGCCGCCCATGGCGCGGAATTCGGTGCGGAAGATCTCCATGTCAGTCGAAGGACCAGCTGACGCCGAACTGCAGGAAATTCGCGCGGAAGGGTTTGAGGTCCTTGCTGCCATCGCCCCACGGGTACCAGTCGGAGCGTTGCTCGTAGTTCTGGTACTCCACATCGACGACCCAGTCGGGGCCGATCTGCTTCGCCAGTTTCAACCCGAGGGTGGTGGCGCCGAAGGTCGAGAGGCGCTGGTCCTCGGACTGTATCTGGCTGCGCGGCCGGAAATTCGGCACGCCCGGGAATCGCGGATCCACGTAGAAATCCGCGTCGTCCTGCGCATAGAGGCGTAGCTCGGGCGTGATCGTCCAGCCGTGCGGCAACTGCTGTACCCACTCGAGATCCAGCGTGTGGGCGACAACGCCGAAGGTGTCTTCGTAGTAGCGGTAACCGAGGCGCGAGGTAGCGTCGAGCGAGGGAAAGTGGTGATTCCAGCGCACCAGCGCAACGTCCTGCTGGCGATGGCCAGGACGGTTGTCGCGGAATTTGTAAGGGTCGCTGAAGAAACCCTTGCCCTCGGCGCGGCTCAGATTGAACTGCACGATATCCACCGGGGAAAGCACCTGCGTGACGCCCACCATCACCGTGTCGGTGTCTTTCGATTCCTGTGTGGCGCCAATCGAGGAAACGTCGATGCGGTCATGCAGCGTCGATGCGCCCGCCGTGAAGGTGGTGTTGTTCGACTCCGTGCTCCATGAACCGGCCAGCGAGAACCCGCGCGAGGTGTAGTCGCTCTCCTGCGAGTCGACCCAGCCCGCCGTGAGCGTGCCGCGCCGGAAATAGCGCGACAGCGAGAGGTCACGGCCGATGCGGCGCTCTTCGATCTCCCCCGCGAGCAGTTGTTCGCTGTGGAAATAGGGGGATGCACCCGAGACGATGTCGCGCGTGTAGGAGCCGCCGACGGACCACTCCCCCGCGACGGGCAGCACGACAGCCATGGCATTGGCCTTGACGCTGATGCGATCCCAGCCGGGCTGCATGTCCTGGTAGTCGAGATGACGATAGGAAACCGTGCCCCGTTCGGGCGGGTTGTCGGCCTGCACGGCCTGTATGCCGGGAATCGAAAGTGCAGCCAGCAGGATGCCCTGTCCGAGCCCGTGCGATGAGGCCCGAGGGCGTTGATCGTGTTCGCTCATCTCAGTTGCACCCGCATCCGCCGCCGCCCACGCCACCACCGCCGGAAGCTGCCTCCTTGCTGAAGTAGGTGTGCTCGCGGTAGGCCTCATCCAGTTTTTCGGGCGCGAAGGTCATCTCTTTTTTGGCGAGGTAGCCCTTCTCCCATGGCTGCACGGGTTTGATGGCAGAACAGCCCGGCAGCACCAGAAGAGCAGCAAGCGGAATCATGGCTTTCTTCACGGTGCGGCTCCCAGGTGGCTGCGGATCATCTCTTCCAACGCAGCAGCGTCGGTTTCGTTGAATCCGGCGTGTACTTCGAGGACCTTGCCGTCGGCACCGACCAGCACGCTGGTCGGCATGCCCTTCACGCCGTAGCGTGTGGGCGCGTCGCCCGAGGGGTCGAAAGCGATGGGGAATTCAGCAGGGATCTTCTGCAGGAAGGCATCGGCATCGCTGCGCTCCTGATCAAGGTTCACACCCACGATGGCGAGACCCTGCGCGGCGTACTTGCGCTGCATCTCGTTCATCCACGGGAAGGATTTGCGGCAGGGGCCGCACCAGGAGGCCCAGAAATCGACATAGGTGAGCTTGCCCGCTACAGGTACCGCCTGTTGCGCCGTGCTGCCCGCGAGTGACAGAACGGGCGCTGGCTCGCCCGGTTCCAATGCCAAGGCAGAGATGCCGATGCTGCCAAGCAGGCAGAGAGACGTCGCGCGGACGAAGTGCAACAGGCGAAGGGGCATGGCGTTCTCCGGAAAATGGACAAGGGACAAGGGCATCAGCGATATCGCCGGGAAGTCAGACGCACCGCAAAGCCCCTTTCCTTCGTAGGGAAGATTAGAGCTGCTGACCGGGCCGCGCATTGACGCCCATCACACTACTGAAGTGTGTTGCGTCTAAAGATGACACATGCGTTAGCGGGCGGTGTTGCCCCCGTCGACCAGCAGCAAGTGGCCCGTGACATAACTGGAGTCCGCGCTGGCGAGATACAGCACGGCACGGGCGATCTCCTCTGCCTCGGCGAATCGGCGCATGGGAATCTGCGCGCGTGCCGAACGCATGGCCTGCGCGCGGCTGACCGGAGCGCTGCCGGGAAAGTAGCCCTCCTCGCCCCAGCGCTGCACCCAGGTATCCCCGGGGCAAACAGCGTTCACGCGGATGTTTTCGTGGGCATGGTCGAGCGCCATGGAGCGCGTCATCTGCGCAACGGCGCCCTTGCTGGCCGCGTAGGGCAAGGCATTGGGAGCGCCGACAACAGCCCAGTCGGAAGCGTTGTTCACGATCACGCCTCCACCTGCAGCGCGCATATGCGGCAGGACCAGGCGGCTCATGCGCCAGACGGCTGTAACGTTCAGCGACAGCGTGCGGAGCCAGTCTGCTTCGCTCACCGATTCCGCCGTGCCACTGGTCACCACACCGGCATTGTTGAACAGGATGTCGATGCGTCCGTGACGCGCGAGCGCGAACTCCACCGCCCGCTCGCAATCCCGTGCACGGGTGTGATCCGCGCGCACGAAGGTGGCATCGGCTCCGCTCTCGCGCAGTTCGGCCACGATCGCTCGGCCCGCCGGCGAGCGCCTGCCCGTAATGACGACTGCGGCTCCCTCCGCGGCAAAGAGCCGTGCAGTAGCCTCGCCAATCCCGCTGGTACCGCCAGTAATCAGCGCGACCTTCGACGCAAGCCTGTACATGTAACGCGCCCCGTTCAGTGCCCGTTCAGGCCACGCCATTCGCTGATGATCGCCACGGCAGAGGCATCGAGATTGCCGAGCGCGGCGGCATCACCGCCCAAGGCACGGTGGACTGTCTCGCCTATCTGTTTGCCCAGTTCCACACCGAACTGGTCGAAGGAATTGAGGTTCCAGAGGATGCCTTCCACCGCCGTGCGGTGTTCGTAGAGAGCGAGGAGCGCACCGAGGGTCTCGGGTTCCACGCGGCGCATGCTGATCGTGTTGCTCGGCCGGTTGCCCGGCATCACGAGGTGTGGCGCCAGACGCTCGATGTCGGCAGGCGGCGTGCCGCGTGCCGCGAGCTCCTCCCGTGCCTCGACGATCGTTCTTCCCTGCATCAGCGCCTGCGCCTGCGCGATGGCGTTTGCCACCAGCCAGGCGTGCTGGGAACGGCCTGAGGCGTGGGTTTCCAGCGGCAGCACGAAATCCACAGGCACGCAGGAGGTGCCTTGATGCAGCATCTGGTGGAAAGAATGTTGCCCGTTGGTGCCCGCGGCGCCCCAGAGTACGCCCGAGGAATGACGGGCGAGGGGCGTGCCTTCCCGGCTCACAGACTTGCCATTGCTTTCCATCACGAGTTGCTGCAGGAACTCGGGCAGTCGCGCGAGACGCTGGTCGTAGGGCAGCACGGCCTGCGTCGCGGCGTCCCAGAAATTGCGGTACCACACCGAGAGCAGCGCGAGCAGCACCGGCATGTTCGTCTCGAGCGGCGCCTCGAGCGCGTGGGTGTCCATGCGGTGCGCGCCGAGCAGCAGCGCCTCGAATGCGTCCATGCCCAGCCCGATGGCGAGCGGCAGTCCGATGGAAGACCACAGGGAGAAACGCCCTCCCACCCAGTCCCACATCGGCAGAACATTGGCCTCGTCCAGACCGAACTCAACAGCACGGGCAACATTCGCGGAGACCGCAGCCAGATGGCAGGTGAGCGCCGGCGCGGGGCAACCTGCGGCCAGCAGCCACTCACGTGCGGCAGAGGCGTTCTGCAGCGTCTCGAGGGTGCCGAAGGTCTTGGATGAGATGACGAACAAGGTGGTCGCGGGATCGAGTGTCTGCAAGGTGTCTTCGAGGTCCCTCGGGTCCACGTTCGACACGAAGCGGAGAGACAGGCCTTGCGGCAACAGGTGCGAAAGCGCATCCGCCACGAAGTAAGGGCCCAGATGCGAGCCGCCGATGCCGATGTTCACGACGGCCGAGATGCGCTTGCCACTCCAGCCGGTCCATTCACCGCTGCGGATGCGCTGTGCAATGCCGGCCATGCGTTCGCGCATCGCCCGCACCTCGGCCGTCTGCGGCAGCACTGTGCCTGCATCAGTGCCGCGCAACACGGTGTGGAGCGCCGCCCTGCCTTCGGTGAGGTTCACCGGGGCGCTGCCGAACTGCTCGCGCAAGCGGGTCTCGGTACCGCAGGCACGTGCGAGCGCAAAAAGTGCGTCGAGCGCGGCGTCATCGACGCGGTTTCGCGAATAATCGAGGGTGAGCCCTGCGGCCCGCAGCCGGTATCGCGTGCTGCGCCCCGGGTCGGACAGCGCAGCCGCACGCATGTCGAATGCCTCCAGACGCTCGCGCTCCCGTGCAAGGCCGAGCCATGCAGTGGCTGCCACCGACTCCATCGCAGGTACCTCCGGAAAACGGGTTGCCGCCGCGCGCGGCAATCCGCAGAATCCGGCAAGTGTAGCCAATGCAGCCGCAGATCCCATGAGCACCACGCGCGAAGGCGTCACCCTGATCGGCATGCCCGGAGCGGGCAAGAGTACGGTGGGGGTGTTGCTGTCCAAACGCCTCGCACTGGGCTTCATCGATTCCGACCTGCTGATACAGGTCCGCGAGGACAAGCCCCTGCAGCAAGTGCTGGATGACGAGGGCTATCTCGGCCTTCGCGCCATCGAGGAGGCCGTGCTGCTCACGGTGGAACCGCGCGGCAACGTGATCGCCACCGGCGGCAGCGCGGTCTACAGCGACGCGGCCATGCGGCACCTCGCCTCGGGCAGCCGCGTGGTCTGGCTCGATGTGCCGCTCACGGAGTTGCGCAAGCGCATCCGTGACTACGAGACGCGGGGTATCTCCCGCAGGCCCGACCAGGACTTCAGCGAGCTCTTCGCCGAACGGCAGGCGTTGTACGCACGCTACAGCTCGGTCCGGATCGATTGCGCCGAAGGGAACCAGGAGGATGCGCTGGAGCGCCTGCTCGCCGCGCTG
>CAIXOY010000620.1 GCA_903921135.1 uncultured Gammaproteobacteria bacterium | reverse complement strand
CGTGCCTGCATCTCTTTGCCGTTGCCCACCACGGTGACGACTTCGCCCACGCGGTCGGGACCGTCACGCACGATGCCGAGTCCGATCCAGCTGCCCAGCGTCGGGCTGAAGCAGGACGAGGTCACATAACCGCCGGAGCGCCGACGCCCGTCTGCGTGTGTGTCCAGCACGTGAGCGCCGATGGGCAAGGCTTTCGCCGGGTCCAGCGGCTCTATGCCGCAGAAACGGAAGCGCCCTTGGCGCAGCGCCTCGGGCTGGCTGAGCGAGCGTCGACCGATGAAATCAGAGGCCTTTTTCGCGATGACCGGCCCCCAACCCAGATCGAGCGGGTTGGTGGTGCCGTCCGTGTCGGCACCCACGTGCAGATAGCCTTTCTCCACGCGGAGCATCAGCAGCGCCTCGAGCCCGAAGACCGCCGCGCCGCGCGGTTCTGCCGCAGCGTAGAGCGCATCCCACAGCGCCAGCCCGCGGTTGGCCGGCACGCTGATCTCGTAGCTCGCCTCGCCCGTGAAACTCGCGCGGAGCACACGCACCGGTACGCCGCCGAAGCTGCCAGTGCGGAACTGCATGTGCGGGAAGGCCTCGCGCGAAAAGTCGATGCCGTCGATCAGCGGCGAGAGCACATCACGCGCGCCACGCCCCGAGAGCGTGACCGTGGCCCACTGGGTCGTGACGTTGGCGCACCGCACACGCAACGTCGTCCACTCGCACTGCAGCCACTCTTCGAGCATCAGGAAGATGCGGCTCGCCCCGCCACTGGTGGTGTGCACGAGGAAGTGCTCCTCCGACACGCGCACGAGCACGCCGTCGTCGATCACGATGCCCAGTTCGTTCAGCATCAGCCCGTAGCGCGCACGGCCCGGCGCGAGATTGCGCACCGAATTCACGTACACGCGTTCGAGGAACTCCGCAGCATCGGGCCCTCGCACCTCGATCTTGCCAAGCGGAGAGGCATCGAAGAGCGCGAGGCCATTACGCACGGCGCGCATCTCGCGGCGCACAGCCTGGTGTTCGTCTTCGCCGGGCTGCAGATAACAGGCGGGGCGCTGCCAACCGCCGTAGTCGTCCATCTCGGCACCGAGTTCGAGGTGGCGCTCGTGCATGGACGTTTCCAGACGCGGCGCATAGCGCTCGCCGATGCCGCTGCCTGCAATGACGCCCATCGTGATCGGGTGATAGGGGGGACGGAAGCGCGTGGTGCCAACCTCGGGAATCGCGCGGCCGGTGCGGTCGGCCAGCACTGCAAGCGCGTTGATGTTGCTCGTCTTGCCTTGATCCACGCTCATGCCGTTGGTGGTGTAGCGCTTCACGTGCTCCACCGAAACGAAGTTCTCGCGCGCCGCGAGCGCGATGTCGGCCACGGTCACGTCGTACTGGAAATCGAGCCACTGGTATTCCGGGGGCACGCCAGGCGTGAACCAGAAGGGTTCGAGCGGCTTGGTGACAGGCACTGTTACAAGGGGTTCTGCGAGCGCTGGCCCAGCCTCTGCGCCGAGCGCGAGCAACGCCGCATGCGCAGCCTCTGAACCGCCCTGCAGCGCCCCGCGCAGATCCATGACGCCTGCGGCCGCGCCCGCTGCAGCGATGCTCTGCACCGCGGGTCCGGGCACGAAGGCCTGCAGCGTCTCGTCGAATCGCAGTGGCGAGCCCGACTGCGAAAAGAGATGCACCACCGGTGACCAGCCACCGGAGACGGCAAGGACCTCGCACGCGAGCGTCACGTCGCTTCCGCCGCCGTGCGGTGCGATGCGTACCGCACGCAGGCCCTTGCGGCCGCTCGTTCCCAGCACACGGTGACCGGTATGCACGGGAATGCCGAGCGCGCGCACGCGATCGCCGAGTTCCCCTGCCCCGCCCGCACGCGTATCCACTACAGCCGCCACGCCAAAACCACGCTCCGCAAGATCGATGGCCGTGAGATAGGCGCTGTCGTTGCAGGTGTAGACCACCGT
>CAIXOY010000619.1 GCA_903921135.1 uncultured Gammaproteobacteria bacterium | reverse complement strand
GCCTACCTGAATCAGCTTGCCGCGCGCGGTGTCCGGATTTTCGGGCTCAACTACAAGGACAACCCGGAGGCAGCGCGCCGCTGGATTCAGAGCAAGGGTAATCCCTATGTGGCGAACATCCTCGATCCGGACGGCAGGCTTGGCCTCGATCTGGGTGTCACGGGGGCACCAGAGACCTACCTGATCGACGGCGAGGGCGTGGTTCATCTGCGCCATCAGGGGCCGGTGGACGAGCGAGTCTGGCGCAAGGTGTTCGTGCCCGCTCTGGCAGAGCTTGATAGCGCAGGCGCCGGACGATGAGAGCGTTTCTCCTTGCCCTCGTTTTGTGGTGCCCGCTAGTGCATGCGGGGATCGAGGCGCGTGAGTTCTCAAGCCCTGACGAAAAAGCCCGTTATCTGCATTTCACTGCCGAGTTGCGTTGCCCCAAGTGCCAGAACCAGAACCTCGCCGACTCCAACGCCCCCATCGCCGCCGATCTGCGGGAGCAGGTGTACCGCCTGTTGCGGGAAGGGCGCACGGACGAGGAAATCGTGGAGTTCATGGTCAGCAGGTACGGCGAATACGTGTTGTACAAGCCGCGCATGGAACCGCGTACCTGGCTGCTCTGGGGCGGCCCCTTCCTGATGCTGGGCGCCGGGACCCTCGTGGCTGTTCTGATGTTGCGGCGTGCTCGCGTCCGTGCGGCAAGCGCCCCTGTGCTTGACGAAGACGAGCGTGCCCGTCTGGCACGCATCCTAGGTGAAGAGACCCCTCGATGACCCCTAGTTTCTGGGCAATAGCAGTGTGTCTGGCGCTGCTCGCATCAGTGTTTGCCGTATGGCCCGTGCTTCGGCGCGACAGGCATGCGGGGGCGAGGGATGAGGCAGAAGCCCGGCGCGCCCAGAACCTTGGCGCCTACAAGGCCGAGCGGGAAGAACTCGATGCCGCGCATACGGCCGGTGTTCTGCCGGAGGACGAGTACCGCGCGCTGATCGTCGAGATGGACAGGCGCCTTTTGCAGGATGCCGACTCCGACGATGCCGCAACCCTCGCCACGCGCGCTGGCGGGCGGCGCGTGTTGCTTGCCCTGGCGGTGATGCTCCCCCTGTTCGGCGCTATCGCCTATTCGTTCCTCGGAGCTGCTGGCGCCGAGCGGCTCGACGCGCTGCTCGGGCAACTCGAAAACGTGCAAGACGAGGCGCAGCGCGCCGCGGTGATGGCAGAGGTGCTGCCTCTGCTCGAGGCCGAGACGCGCCGGCGCGACCCGGATGGTGCCTACCGCTTCCTGCTGGCCCGTGTGTATTCGGGTGAGCAGCGGTTCCCCGAGTCTGCGGCCACCTATGCGGAAGTCGCAGAGCTTTACCCTGAGGACGCCACGATCCTCGCACAGTACGCACAGGCGCTGTATCTGGCAGGCGGCAGGAAAATCACTCCGGCCGTGCAGGAGGTGATTGACCGTGCCCTGGCCATCGACCCTGCGCAAGTCACTCTGCTCGGGCTGCTCGGGATGGACCGGTTCCAGACGGGCAACTTCGCCGGGGCCGTCGAGGCATGGGAGAAGCTCCTCGCGAACCTTCCCCCGGATGCACCCGACGCATCCGTGATCCGGGACGGCGTAAGCGCCGCGCGTGCGCGTCTTGCTGCCAACGGTCAGACGGTGCCTGAGCCCGCTGCGGGCGAGAGCAAAGCGGCCTCCGCTGAGGGGCCCAGGCTAGAGGTGCGCGTGGAACTCTCGCCAGAGTTGCAGGCCGGGCCTGATACAACGGTCTTCGTGTTTGCCAGGGCGCTCTCCGGGCCTCCCATGCCCTTGGCCGTGGCACGCTTCCCGGTTTCGGAGTTGCCCAAGACGGTCGTGCTCGACGACACAATGGCCATGGCGCCCGGTTTGCGGCTATCCGGATTCCCCGAGGTAAACGTGGTCGCACGTGTCTCGCGTGGTGGAGGGCCCATCGCGCAGCCTGGCGACTTCGAGGGCGATGCCGGGCCCGTTGTCACGGGCCAGGGCCCGCAGCAGGTTTCGGTGCGCATAGACCGGAAACTCTGAACCCGGCGTCTTTCTCCCGAAGCCCCCGCTCGCCTATGCTCACCCGATCGATCACGGTGCTGGAATCGGGCAATGGACACCACAGAAGATCTTTTCCGCAGGCTCGAGCAACTGAACGAGGTCGGCGTCGCGCTCTCGCGCGAGCGCGACATCAATCCTCTCCTTGAGCGGATCCTCGTCGCGGCCAAGACCATCACGCGTGCAGACGGCGGCACCCTCTATCGCGTCGTTGACGAGGCGTGCGCGCTCCGGTTTGAAATCATCCGAACGGATTCCCTCGGCATTGCCATGGGTGGCACCACCGGGAGGGAGATCAGTTTCCCCGACATCGCGTTACGGGACCCCGACGGCAGCCCCAACGAACGCAACGTGGTCGCCTACGCGGTCAACCGCGACGTCACGGTGAGCATCGAGGACGCCTATACCGAGCGCGGCTTCGATTTTTCGGGAACGCGGCGCTTCGACGAAGGCACCGGATACCGCTCGCGCTCATTCCTGACGGTCCCCATGAAGAACCACGAGGACCAGATCATCGGTGTGCTGCAACTGATCAACGCAAGCGACGGACGAGGCGGCGTTGGTGCGTTCTCGGAGGCGGACCGGCGACTCGTGGAATCCCTTGCCTCGCAGGCCGCGATTGCACTCACCAACCGGCAACTGATCGGGCAACTCGAGGAACTTTTCGAGTCTTTCATCAACCTCATCAACCTCGCGATCGACGAAAAATCCCCCTACACCGGCGGCCACTGCCAGCGCGTTCCGGAACTCACGATGATGATCGCGGAGGCCGCGGACGCGGCCTGCGACGGCCCCCTTGGCGGCTTCCGCATGAGCGAGCGCGACCGCTATGAGCTGAAGATCGCGGGCATGCTGCACGACTGCGGCAAGGTCACGACACCGGTGCATGTGGTGGACAAGGCCACCAAGATGCAGACCCTGTTCGACCGCATCCACCTGGTCGACACCCGCTTCGAGGTGCTCAAACGCGACGCCGAGATCACGTCCCTGCGGCGCCAGCTCGCCATAGCCCGGGGCGAGGTTGCCGAGGACGAGTCCGCCATCCATCACGAGTGCCAGGAGACGCTGCGGCGGCTCGACGACGAGCGGGAATTCCTGCGTCACAGCAACGTGGGCGGCGAAGCGATGAGAGCTGATGACCAGCAGCGGGTCCGGGATATTGGCACCGGTCAGCGCTGGCGCAATCCCGACGGCGTGATTGCGGACTTCCTGAGCACCGACGAAATAGAGAATCTCACCATCCGCGCGGGCACCCTCACTGCCGCGGAGCGCGAAACCATCAACTACCACATCGTCGCGACCATCAAGATGCTGGAGCGTCTCCCCTGGCCCAAGCATCTGGTGAACGTGCCCGAGTACGCGGGCGGTCACCACGAGCGCATGGACGGCAAGGGCTATCCCAAGGGGCTCAGCCGCGAGCAGATGTCCCTGCAGGCCCGGATGATGGGCATTGCCGACATCTTCGAGGCCCTCACCGCCTGCGACCGCCCCTATAAAAAGGGCATGAAGCTCTCGCAGGCGCTGTCCATCCTCGGCAATTTCCGCCGCGGCGGGCACATCGACCCGGATCTCTTCGAGATTTTCGTGCGCAGCAAGGTCTACCTGCGCTACGCGGAGCGGTTCCTGGACGATGCCCAGGTCGACGAGGTGGACGAAGCTGCCGTCCTTGCCTGAAGCCCCGGGGCGGGTGTCCCGGGCAGGGCGAAACGGGTAGACTCCCGGGTTCGTACTACGGGTCAGTCGGCGGCGCGCCAGATGCGGCCGGCAGCCCCCTTCTGGCGGACTCCCGATGCGACTGAAAACCATAAAGCTGGCCGGCTTCAAGACCTTCGTCGATCCGACGACGGTCAAGCTGCCGAGCAACCTCTGCTCGATTGTCGGCCCCAACGGTTGCGGCAAATCGAACATCATCGATGCCGTGCGCTGGGTTCTCGGGGAGGGCTCCGCCAAGCACCTGCGTGGCGAATCGATGGCCGACGTCATCTTCAACGGTTCCACCGGCCGCAAGCCGCTCGGGCAGGCCTCCATAGAACTCGTTTTCGACAACACCGACGGGACGCTGGGCGGCGAATACGCGAGCTACGCCGAGATCGGTATCCGCCGTACCGTGAGCCGCGACGGCGTCTCGAACTACTACCTGAACGGTGCGCGTTGCCGTCGGCGTGACATCACGGACATCTTCCTCGGTACGGGGCTCGGCCCGCGCAGTTACGCGATCATCGAGCAGGGGATGATTTCCCGCCTGATCGAGGCGAAACCCGAGGATCTCCGCGTCTACATCGAGGAAGCCGCAGGCATCTCGCGTTACAAGGATCGGCGCCGCGACACCGAGAACCGCATCCGCCGAACGCGCGAGAACCTCGAACGTCTCACCGATCTGCGCGAGGAGCTCGAGCGCCAGCTCCAGCACCTCAAGCGGCAGGCAAGCGCGGCCGAGCGCTACGGCGAACTTAAGGCCGAGGAGCGTCTCCTGCGCTCCCAGTTGCTCGCGCTTGGATGGAAGACGCTGGACGCTGAATCCCAGCGGCTCGGTGTGTCCATCCTCGACCGGGAGGTCGCACTCGCCGAGGTGAACGCACGGCACACCCACGTCGAGACCTCCATCGAGAAATCCCGCGAGCGCTACCAGGAGCTTGCCGCCATACAGTCGGCGATCCAGGAGCGCTATTACGCGGTGGGTGCGGAGATCGCCCGGACCGAGCAGTCCGTGCAGATGCAGACGGAGCGCGCTCGGCAGTTCGAACTCGATCTGGAACAGACCCGCCGCAGCCACCGCGAAGCAGAGGAACACCTGCGCAGCGACGAGGCCCTGCTGGGGCGCCAGCAGGCAGAGCACGAGCAGGTGGTGCCTGCATTTGAGGCCGCAGAGGCACAGGACGAGGAAGTGCAGTCTGCGCTGCAGGCAGCAGAGCAGACCATGCAGCGCCTGCAGTCCGAGTGGGATGCCTTCAATATGTCGGCCGAAGCGCCGCGACAGCAGGTGGGTGTGCAGCAGTCCCGGATCCGGCAGCTCGAGGAATCAATGGCGCAGTCCGCTCAGCGCATCGAGCAGCTGGCGAGGGAGCTCCGAGATCTCGATACCTCGACTGCTGAGGCGGAGCGCGAAGCCGGCGAGGCGCGGGTGCTGGAGCTCGAAGATATCAACCGGAGCTGGCAGGAGCGCGCCGAGGAGGCGCGGGCGCGGATCGAAGCAGGGCGCCGTGACATCAACACCCGGGGCGGCGATCTCGATGAATTGCGTGGCGAATTGCGCGAGCAGCGTGGCCGCTTCGCCTCGCTGGGTGCGCTGCAGCAGGCCGCGTTGGGGCAGGGCGATGAGAAGGTGAGCGGCTGGATCGCCGCGCAGGCGCTGTCTTCTGCGAGCCGTCTGGCAGAGCGTGTCACAGTGGATGCAGGCTGGGACGCGGCGGTGGAAACCGTCCTCGGGCGCCACCTGGAGGCGATCTGCGTCCCGGACATCGCCGCTCTCGCGCCCTCACTTGCGCTTTTCGGCGAGGGCACGCTTGGGCTGTTCTCTCCCTTGTCCGCGCAGGGTGCCGTGACCCGTCCCGGCAGTCTGCTCGCCAAAGTGCGTGCGGATTTCGATCTGGGCGGCTTGCTTGGGGGCGTGCTCGCCGCCAGCACCCTGGACGAGGCCCTCGCCCTGCGAGCCGGGCTCGGCGCCGGCGAGTCGGTCATCACGCCCGACGGAATCTGGTTGGGCCGGGACTGGCTGCGGGTGGCGCGCGATGCCGATCCGCGTGCCGGTGTGATTCGGCGAGCTGCCGAACTCACCGAGCTCGGTACGTCCATCGACACGCTTCGCGAGCGCGAATCCGGCCTGCTCGGAGCGCTGGAAGAGGCGCGCGAATCCCTGCGCGCTGCCGAGGAAGGGCTGGTCGTCTTGCAGCAGGAGCAGCGCGCCGCGGCTGCCCGTTACACCGAGGCCCGCTCGGCGCTGAGCGCCTGCACGGTGCGGCTCGAGCAGATGGAGCTGCGCGCCTCGCGCAACCGTGACGAGCAACAGCAATACCGCGAACGGCACGAGTCACAACGAAGCTCCCTGCAGGAAGCCCGGGGCATCCTGGAGACAGCCCTCGATGCCATGCACCAGGACACCCAGCGCCGCGAGGAACTGCAGGATGCCCGTGAGCGTGCACGTGTGG
>CAIXOY010000618.1 GCA_903921135.1 uncultured Gammaproteobacteria bacterium | reverse complement strand
GCCTGCAGTTGCGGCACACAGCACAGGGCCGCGATCGCGATGACGATAGCCGGAACCGCCGCTTTCACGACACAGGCTCGAACAGCGAAACCTGCAGTTTCTCGAACATCTTGGGTCTCCCGGCATGCATTGACTGACCAGCCCATGATCCCACGCGACTCACCCGAACGGGTCAAATCCGCGCAAACAGGCGCCCCCGAGACCGCAAGGCTTGACCCACCGCAATTCCCTGCCGTGGTACAAAAAGGTGCAATCGGAGTGTGATCTTCGGCTCACAGCAAGGAGGCATGCGGTGGACTCTGCCAGTAACGGCGACACGGTCAACACGGGGCAGCGCACCCTCGCCCTCTTGTGGCTGGGCAGCAGCCCCTTTGCCGGTGTGCTGGTGCTCTGCGTCTCCCTCGCCTTCACGGTTACGCTCTGGCGCGCAGAGCGCGGCGACATCGAACACCACCGGCAGTTGCGCTTCGAGAAGGTTGCAGAGCGGATCACAGCGCAACTGCAGGACCGGATGCAGGCCTACGAAGACCTGGTGCAAGGTGCTTCCGGCCTGTTTGCAGCGGTGCCCGACGTCGACGCTCTGGCGTGGCGCGAGTACTTCTCGAGCATCGGCCTCGACACCCGCCTGCGCGGCACGCAGCTGGTGGGCTATGCGCCGCTCGACCCGGCGGATGGCGCGGTGCGGCTGGCACTCGTGTACCCCGACACGCAGGAAAACCTGCGTGCGCGGGGCTACCACCCCTCGAACGACCAAAGCCAGCGTGCGGCTCTGGCGCGTGCGCGCGACACGGGTTTCGCCACACTCTCGGAGCGGGCCACGCTGCCGGTGGAATCACAGATCCGCGTACAGCCCGGATTCGTGCTCTACCTGCCGGTCTACCGGCAAGGCATGCCCGCGAAAACGCCCCAGGAGCGCAACGCCGCTGTCGCGGGCTATCTGCTGTGCGCGCTGCGCATACACGACCTCCTGCAGGAGATGCGGCTGGAACTCGAAAACGATGCGGTGATCGATCTCTACGACGGCACACCTGCGCCAGGCTCGCTGCTGTTCACCTCACGGGGGCAAGAGATCCCTGCCCTCTCGCATGACCGGCAGATCACGGTTGGCGGGCACCAGTGGACCTTGCGCGTCGGCAGCAGCCCGGTCTTCGAGGCGCAGGCTGGCAGCCCCCGTCCGATGCTGATGCTGCTGGGAGGCAGCACACTCAGTGGCACGCTTGCAGCACTGGTGCTGCTCGGTGCGCGCCATCAGCGGAAGTTCCTCTCGGTGCACCAGGATCTCGCCCGCAGCCATGCGCGCTACCTCTCGCTGGTCGACAGCGTTCCCGGCACGGCCTTCCGCGTGGGCGCATCGCTACCCTGGCGCCTCGAATACATCAGTCAGGGCGTGAGCGAGCTGACCGGCAAGCCTCCCGGGCACTGGCTCTCTTCAGGGGATTTCCTGCAGGAACTGGTACACCCCGACGATCTCACGCGCGTGCTGCGGGTGGTGGCATGGGCCACGGCAAGAGGTACGCCGTTCGAGGTGGAGTACCGATTGCGCGCCGAAGGCCCGGCCACGCGCTGGGTGCGTCAACGCACACGTGTCTTGCGCGGCGATGCGGGAGAGTTTCTGGGCATGAGCGGCGTGCTGACCGACATGACCCATACCCACGAACTGATGGACACGCTCGGCCGCCAACGCGAGACACTCGAGGAGCAAGTACACGCACGCACCGCGGAACTGCTGCTCGCCAAAGACGCGGCAGAGTCTGCCAGCGTGGCAAAGAGCCGGTTCCTCTCGACGATGAGCCACGAACTGCGCACACCCATGAACGCAGTGATCGGCTTCGCGACACTGCTCGCTGACAAAGAGCAAGATCCTGCGCGCAAACGCAAGCTGCAACAGATACAGGGCGCCGGCAAAGACCTGCTGGAACTGGTGAACCGCGTGCTCGACTTTGCGCGTGCCGACGCCGGCACGCTGGCGCTCGAATCAGTGCCCTTCGAGGTGGAACCCATCCTGCAGGCTGCATCGGAGCGGCTGCGCCTCGGCGTTGCCGGACGGCAGGTGAGCTGGCATGTCGGCACCGTGGAAGATGTTCCTGCGGAACTCGTGGGGGATGGCCGCCGCATCCGTGAAGTGCTGCTGGAACTCGTCGAGAACGCACTCGAGTACACCGCATCGGGCAGCATCACGGTGGAGCTTCGTGCAGCGCAAGATGCCACCGGCGTGGAGCTCATGTTCGCCGTGCGGGACACCGGCTGCGGCATCGGCAACAGCAGCGCGGAGCGGCTCTTCGGCGCCTTCGAACAGGCCGATGCCTCCAACACCCGCCAGCACGGCGGCATCGGGCTGGGGCTTGCCCTCGCCAGGCGGCTCGCCACGCTGATGGGCGGCAGCATCGGTGTCGAACCCAACCCCGGCGGCGGCAGCACCTTCTGGTTCCGGGTGCGCGTGCGCGCCTCGGCGCAACCTGCCCGCCACATCCACTGGAACGCGCCCGAGCCACTGGCGCAGGACCAGGGCGAGGGCTGCGCCTCCCGCACGCCCGCCCTTGGCCCAGAGGAACGCGAACGGCTGCGGGCAGCCTGCGCGGAGATTTCCGCGTTGCTGCGCGAGGGCGATCTGGATGCGTGCAATCTGCTGCAGGCACACGCTCCGCTGCTGCAGGCCGCCTTGCCGGCCCACGCGCCGCGGATCGTGGAGGCAGTCGAGAGCTTCGACTTCGACACCGCTCTGGCAACACTTGAGGGAGGTTGCCGGGAGGCCGGACTGGATTTGTCCTGAACATCCGTGCCCGCACGGATTGGCGGTCGCGCACGGCGGTTGTTCCATTTGCATATGTGAACTTAAAATTACAGCCCATAAGAACAACCCAATGCGCAGGATGCCCGCCATGCCCCCGCTTAACGCCTCGCGGCGCCGGATACTGCTCGGCGCCCTCCTTGCCCCTGCGCTGATCCCTGCCTGTGGCAAAACACCCGCACCGCTGCGCGTGGGCACCAATATCTGGATCGGCTACGAATCCCTCTACGTCGCAGAGAACCGGGGCTTGCTCGCCAGGCAGGCCATTCGCCTGATCACCATGCGCAACGCCAGCGAAGTGCAGCAGGCGCTGCACGCGGGCATGCTCGAGGCCGCAGCCATGAGCCTGGACGAGGCGCTGAATCTGGTGGAGGAAGGACTGGACCTTCGCGTGGTGCTGGTAATGGACATCTCACACGGCGCCGACGTGGTGCTGGGGCATCCCGGCGTCTCGACACTCCAGGATTTGCGCGGCAAGCGCGTGGGCGTCGAAACCAGCGCGCTCGGTGCCGTGATGCTGCAGGCCTGCCTCGAGGCCGCGGGCCTGCGCCCCGATGAGCTGCGCATCGTCGACATGGGCATAGACCGTCATGCCAGCGCCTTTCGCGAAGGTCAGGTCGATGCCGTGGTCACCTTCGAACCGGTGCGCAGCGAGCTGCTGCGCGAGGGTGCCACGCTGCTCTTCGACAGCAGCATGGCGCCCGGGCGCATCGTCGATGTGCTCGTCGTCACCACCGAGACGCTGGAGCGCAACCCGGAACCCATCCGCCAACTCGTCGAAGGGCATTTCAAGGCCATCGACTACCTGCGCACCGATCCCCTGCGCGCCGCCACCATCATGCGGCCACGCCAGCAACTGCCACCGGAGGAGATCGTGAAGGCCTTCGAGGGCGTGCGCATACCGGATGTCAGTGAAAACCATCGCCTGCTGAGCGCTGCGTCGGGCCCACCCGAGCTGGAATCGAACGCAGACCGGCTGATGCGGCTGATGGTCGAGCACCGCTTGCTGCGCGAGCCCGTGAGTGTGCGCGGACTGGCCGACGGCAGGTTTTTGCCCACACCATGAACCAGACCATACGCAGCCGCCCCCTGCGCCGAACGCTGCTCATCGCCGTCGCCGGCATCCTCGCGCTCGCGTTGCTCGCAGACCGCATCTACGAATACGCCGTGGTGTTTCCGCGGCAGATCGAACGGCAGTACACGGAACACCTCCAAGGGCAGGCCTTCGCGCTCGGCAGGGATTTCTCTGCCATGCTGCTGGCGCGCGACATCGCCTCGCTGCGTCTTGCCGTGTCTTCTCGTGCAGCCAACACCGTCATCCGCCGTCTGCTGGTCACGGACGAGTCCGGCATCGTCATCGCCTCGACACAGCCCGGAGACGAAGGCCAGCGGCTCAGCGCCGTGCTGCCCTTTTTCAACCTGCTGGACTTCAACGAGGCGCAGGGGCGAAACCGGCTGGTCGCGCGGCTCGGCATGGATCGCATGAGCATCGCGGGTTACTCACCGGTGCAGCTGCCGCCGGATTCCGACGAGCTGCGCGCCGCACGGCGCGGCGTACTTTTCATCGAGTTCGACCTGCGGACGCTGAAGGCCGCTAGCTGGAGCAACCTGCTCAGAACCGACTCCCTTTTGCGCTGGGCAGCGGCCTGCCTGCTGGCCGGGGTGCTGATCCACTTCGTGCTGCGCGCGCAACTCTTCGCGCCGCTGGAGCACCTGCAGGCGGTGACGACGCGCTTCGGCGAGGGTGATGGCGCAGCACGCTCGCGGCTCGAGGGTAACGGCGAACTGGCGCGCCTCGGCGCGGTGTTCAACGAGATGCACGACCGCATCGCGGCAGACCGGGCAAGGCTCGCAGGGCAGGAGGCGCTCTACCGCTCCATCACCGACAACGGACACTCGCTGATCTGGTTGTCGGGCCCGGACGGGGCCATGCACTACTTCAACAAACCCTGGCTGGAATTCACCGGACGGACGCTGGCCGAAGAACAGGGTGCGGGCTGGGTCGCGAACCTGCATCCGGACGATGTGCAACCGTGCCGGGAGGCCTGCGCCGAGGCCACGGCCAACCGCGCGTTCCTCAGCCTGCTGTGCCGCCTGCGGCGTCACGACGGCGCCTTCCGCTGGATACTCTTCCAAGGCACGCCACGCGTCGATGCAGAGGGGCATTTTCTCGGCCATGTGGGCCACTGCCTCGACATCACGGAGCGCAAGCAGGCCGAGGAGGAGATCCTCGACCAGCACGAGCGTCTGGAGATGACCGTCACCCACCGCACGCACGAACTGGCGCAGGCGCGGGATGCCGCACAGGCGGCAAACCGCGCCAAGACGATCTTCCTGGCCAACATGAGCCACGAGATGCACACGCCGCTGAACGCCATCATCGGCATGACCGAGCTGGTGCGGCAGAAAGTCCAGGACGATCGCCAGCGCACCCAGCTTGGCCGCGTGACGCAGGCCTCGCGGCACCTGCTCGGGATCATCGACGACGTGCTCGACATGGCGCGTCTCGAGACCGAGCAGCTGCAGCTCTGCCTCGACACACTGGTGCTGGGCCCCTTGCTCGGGCACGTGACAGACATGATCTCGGCCGATCTGGCCACGAAGGGGCTGCGCCTGCAGACGCAGTGGAGCAGCGCGCTCGCCGGGCGCGCCTTCACGGGCGATGCGCGCAGGCTCTCGCAGGTGCTGCTCCAGCTGCTGGGCAACGCCATCAAATTCACCAACAGCGGCGCCATCACGCTGCGCGCGGCAGTGGCGGAGGAAAACGCACAGGAGGCTGTGCTGCGTTTCGAGATCGAGGACACCGGCATCGGGATCGCGCCGCAGGATCTTGCGCGACTCTTCGCCGCCTTCGAGCAGGTCGACGGATCCGCCACACGGCGTCACGGAGGCATGGGGCTGGGTCTCGCGCTCAGCAAGAGCCTCGTGCAGCGCATGGGCGGCGACATGGGCGCGCAGAGCGCGTCAGGCGAAGGCAGCACGTTCTGGTTCACGGTGCGGCTGCCCGTGGCCGAAGGCGATGCTGGACTCGCAGCGGAAGGCAGCGCTGCCGCGCCGCGTGCGACGGCCACGGAAGGGCAGGCAGCGCCGGACCCGGAGGACGGGGATCTGGAGGAGGTCTGCGACCAGTTGGCCCTGCTGCTCAGCCAATGGAACTACGGTGCATCGGAAGTGTTGTCGACGCACGCCGCACTTCTGGCGCGCGGCCTGGGGGCGCACTACCCCGGACTGGTCAAGGCGCTCTCGGAATACGACTTCACGGCAGCGCGTGAACGACTGGCTACCGCCCGCAAGGCTCGCCGGAGGACCGGCGCCTGAGCAGCGCTCAGCAGGCGCCCGGGTTGTCGGAGCAGGCCTGGTTGATCAGCGTCTGGATGTTCGACAACAGCCCCGCGCCCGTGGGAAACGCCGAGTTGAAGCCGAAGCGCGAGGCGCCCTGCAATTTCACCTTGCCATCGGTGTAACCCCAGCTGGTGGTGCCCACGATCTGGTTGGAGATGTTGTTTGCAGGTGCGGGGTTCTCCAGCGTGTCACGCACCGGCGCCGCACCGAAGTTGATGATCCACGGCCCACCGCTTGAGCCGCCCGTCTGGTCAGACCCCATGAGGATGTTGTTCGGGGCCTCACGGAACCCCGGTGCGTCGGTGCGGATCATGCGCAGCCCGCCATCGAGCGAGAGCGGGTAGCCGAGCTGCGTGATCTGCGTGACGCTCCTGCCAAGGAACGTCGTGAACGCTGCCGTACTCGCGTTGATGCCGAACTTGCCCACCACATCGCTGATATTCCGGCCGGAGAAGCTGCCGGTTCCGGCATCGACCACCAGCACGGCAAGATCGTTCTCGCAGACCACGCCCTCGGAGCCCGCCTCGCACACATCGCTGCCATCGAAATAGGAACCGGGCACGGTCATGTAGACGCCGGACCAGCTGCCATAGCGTGCGCTGCTGTCGTGCAGGGCGGGCTGGAAGACGAAGGAATCGTAGAAACCGGTCTGGTCGTTCAGGCCGAAATCGAAGACACAATGCGCAGCCGTGACCAGCAGGCGCTTGCCGATCACCGCGGCAGTGCAGACGAAGTCCTCGCCGTTCTTCGTGACAGTGAGTTTGCCGGCGGCACGCCAGGGCGAAAGCGTGACGGGGCTGGGCACGGCCGCGCTGCTGTAGGCCGCCTTGGTGGTGAACGGCGGGATGCCCACACCAATGCCGGGATTGCCCCCATAGGCCTGGCCGCTGATGCCGTCGAAACCGGGGATATGGCTGCGCCTTGCCAGCATCGGCAGCCGCGATTGCGCACGCGAGAGCCGCTCGGCCGCAGGAGCGCTCGCCAGGCTGCGGGTGGCCATACCCACCGCCTTGCCATCGGGGCTGACACGCAAGGACTGCGCCTGCACGCCGGCCGTGGCAAACGCGAAGGGAAGAACGCACGCGAGCAGAAGCAGGCGCACGGCAGTTCCGGCGTGTCGCATAACCATCACCCCTTGGCGGACCCGGCACTCAGTGTAACGCCCCCGTGGGAGCGGGCCATGCCCGCGCCACCACCCCGTGGGAGCGGGCCATGCCCGCGACAAGAGCTAGGTCGCGGGCATGGCCCGCCCACGGGGAATGTCGCATCATCCGCCCGATCCTTCGTATCATCCCCCTCAG
>CAIXOY010000617.1 GCA_903921135.1 uncultured Gammaproteobacteria bacterium | reverse complement strand
GGAGCGGCGCTCGGCGGGCAGCAGGATCTCGGCGGGGCTATCGATGCGCACATCCACCGCTCTCGCCTCGCCGCCCACCACCGTCCAGCCCGGCGGAAGCCCCTCTCCGGCCTGCGCGCCCGAGAGCCTGAACTGCACGCCCTCGGAACCCGGCACGGGCCCCAGGCTCGCGCGGCGGTTCCAGGGAATGCGCTCGCTGTCGAAGTGCGTGCTCTCGATGCGCCGCACCAGGCTGTGGGCACGCATGCGGGCGATGGCACTGGCGCTGGCGCTCTCCTCGATACCCATCAGGCGCGCAAGGCTGGCCCAGGTCTCGGTTGCCTCGAGGGCGGGCAGTGCGTCGATCACGAGGCGGCGGAAGCCATGGTGGGCGGAACTGCGCCCGGCTGGAGAGATGCCGCCAAAACCGGTGATGACAGGAAGCCTGCTCATGTTGGACGGTCTCCGGGGAATCTGCTGCACATCGTTGGCGAGTGTAGGCGCGACGGCCGTCTGTGTATTGCTACTATTCGCCATCAACTTGCGCTTTTCAGCCAGACGCGGGTGCCATGAGACCGATCATCGTCTTTGCCATCGAGGGGGCGCTGGGCTCGAGCCTTGCGCTGCCGCTCGAGATGCTCCACGCAGCGCTGCAGCACCGGCGCGCACGTGAGCGGCGCTTTGCGCTGCCGGAGATCAGGGTGGTGGCGGAACGCCGTGGCGCGCTCAGCATGTCCGGCTCGCTGCGGCTGCTGCCCGATATGCTGGCTCAGCGCGTGCAGGAGGCCGAACTCGCGATCATTCCCTCGCTATGGCGCACACCGCAGCTCACGGTCTCTCGCCATCCGGGCATCACGGAATGCATCCGCCGCCTGGCTGCGAGCGGCACACGCATCTGCGCCGTGGGCACGGGCAGCTATTTTCCGGCTGCGGCGGGGCTGCTGGACGGCCGGGCTGCGACCACCCACTGGTCGTTCTTCGGGGATTTCGCGCGGCGTTACCCGGCGGTGCAACTGCAGCGGCGCCACCTCATCACGCGCTCCGGCAACTTCTACTGCGCCGGCAGCGTGAACTCGGTCGCGGACCTGATGGTGCATTTCATCCGCGAACTCTTCGGCGCCGAGGCCGCGCGGCAGGTCGAAGCGCAGTTCTCGCCCGAAATCCGCCGCCCCTTCGAGGCGCACAGCTTCGTCGAAGGTGAAGCCGGCGCGCACCCCGACGAGGCGGTCTGGATCGCGCAGGACTGGATGCTCGCGCACCTCGGCGAGGCGCTGCGCATGCCCGAGCTCGCGGCGCGCTGCGGGATCTCGACGCGCAGCCTGAACCGACGCTTCCGCGCGGCGCTGGGCACCACACCGCTCGCCTTCCTGCAGGAGGCACGGACGGCGGCGGCACGCGAACTCCTGCGCGCGAGCAACCTCGGCGTCGCGGAAATCGCCGCACGCTGCGGCTTCGGCAGCGCAAGCCACTTCAGCCGCAGCTTCACGGCACACGCGGGCGTCTCGCCGCAGGACTACCGCCGACGCGTGCGCGGCAAGCTTTTCAGCGCGGCGTAGCAACAGGCAGATCACGCGACCGCGCTTCAAGGTCTGGCCAAAGACACGTCGCATGGGGACAATGCGCGCTCTTCCTGCAGGAGTATGGCAATGGACGATTCAACGGTAGTCATCGCTGGCGGCGCACGCACCGCCATGGGCGGTCTGAACGGCGTTTTCTCCGGCGTGAGTGCCGTGGAACTCGGCACCGCGGCCATCCGAGCCGCCATCGAGCGCAGCGGCTTCGCCGCGAGCGATATCGACGAAGTGATCATGGGCTGCGTGCTGCCCGCAGGCGTGAAGCAAGGCCCCGCACGGCAGGCCTCCATCGCTGCCGGCATTCCCAAGACGGCCGGCGCCACCACGATCAACAAGCTCTGCGGCTCCGGCATGCAGGCGATCATCTTCGCGCACGACCAGATCCGCGCCGGCACCAACAACGTGATGATCGCCGGCGGCATGGAAAGCATGAGCAGCGCCCCGCACCTGCTGCTCAATTCGCGCACCGGTTACCGCATCGGCCACGTCGAAGCCAAAGACCACATGTTCCATGACGGCCTCGAAGACGCCTACACCGGCCGCCTGATGGGCACCTTCGCGCAGGAGACGGCAAACGATCTGGGCTTCACGCGCGAACAGATGGACCGCTACGCCGTGCAATCGCTGGAGCGCGCGAATGCGGCCATCACCAGCGGAGCGCTGAAAGACGAGATCGTCGCGGTCACCGTGAAGAGCCGTAAGGGCGAGACGGTAGTCGACACCGACGAGCAACCCCTGAACGCCAACCCGGGCAAGATCCCCACGCTGAAGCCCTCCTTCGCGAAGGACGGCACGATCACCGCGGCCAATTCGAGCTCGATCTCGGACGGCGCCTCCGCGCTGGTGCTCTGCTCGCTTGGCGAAGCGAAGCGCCATGGGGTCGCACCCATGGCCCGCATCGTGGCGCACGCGCGCAACTCGCACGAGCCGGCGCTCTTCACCACCGCACCGGTGGGCGCGATCCAGAAAGTGCTGGCGAAGGCCGGCTGGAGCAAGGACGACGTGGATCTCTTCGAGATCAACGAGGCCTTCGCCATGGTCACCATGGCGGCCATCAAGCAACTCGACCTGGACGAGTCGAAGGTGAACGTCTTCGGCGGCGCCTGCGCGCAGGGCCACCCCATCGGCTCCACGGGCAGCCGCATCGTGCTCACGCTGGTGCATGCGCTGCGCCGCCTCGGCAAGACGCGCGGTGTTGCCGCGCTCTGCATCGGCGGTGGTGAAGCAACGGCAGTCGCGATCGAGCTGCTCTGATGGCCATCACCCGCAACGACTGGGACCACGAGGTCGACGTACTGGTTGTCGGCTCAGGCAATGGCGGGATGACGGCAGCGGTCTGCGCCCACGAGATGGGCGCAGGCAAGGTGCTGCTGATCGAGAAGAACAACATGTACGGGGGCACCAGCGCCATCTCGGGCGGTGGTGTGTGGGTGCCGTGCAACCGTTACGCGCAAGCCGCGGGCGCGCCGGACTCCTACGAGGAGGCACTGGCCTACGTGCGCGCGGCCGTGCCCGAGGCCTCGGTCTCTACCGAGATGATCGAGACTTACCTGCGGGAAGCCCCGCAGATGATCGATTTTCTCCACGAGCGCACCCGCGTGCGCTACCGCACGCTGCCGCAGTACCCCGACTACTACTCGCAGTTCGCGGGCTCCAAAACCGGGCACCGCTCGATGGAGCCCGAGCCCCTCGCCAAATCCGAACTGGGCGACGAGGCACGGCACCTGATCGACACGCACCACATGATGTGGATGTTCGGCCGCTTCGCGATCACGCAGGAAGAGGCCTGGGATTTCACCGTGCAGATTCCGGGCTGGTGGAAACGCGCACTGGCGCTGGTGGCCTCCAGCATCGCGGATCTCCCGTGGTTCCTCCGCTGGGGCCGCTCGCGCCGGATCTGCACCGGTTGCGCCGGCATCGCGCGGCTGCGGCTCTCGATGATGGACCGCGAGATCCCGCTCTGGCTGCAAACTGCCATGCGTGAACTGATCACCGACGAGACGGGCCGCGTGGTCGGTGTGGTTGCCGAGCGCGACGGGCGCTTGATCCGCATCAGTGCGCGCAAGGGCGTGGTCCTTGCCGCAGGAGGCTTCGAGCACAACCAGCAGATGCGTGAGCAGTACCTGCCCAAACCCACGGACCACCGCTGGAGCGGCGGCGTGCACACCAACACGGGTGATGCCATCCGTGAGGGCATGCGCGTGGGCGCTGCCACCAAACTCATGTCGGACGCCTGGTGGTGCACCACCATCACCGTGCCCGGCGAACCGATGCCGCGCTTGAGCATCATGGAAAAGTCCTACCCCGGCTCCTGCGTGGTGAACGCTGCCGGCCGGCGCTTCACCAACGAATCGCAGAACTACATGGCCTACCAGAAGGAACTCTTCGCCCGCCACAGCGACGAGAACCCCTGCGTGCCCAGCTTCCACGTCTTCGACGCACGCTTCCGTCGCACCTACATCGTGGGGCCGCTCTACAACAGCCAGATGCGCCCCGACTGGATGGTGCCGCAGCGCTGGTTCGACGAGGGTTTCGTGCACAAGGCGAACACCATCGCCGAGCTCGCCGTGAAAGCGGGCATCGACCCGGCCGGCCTTGAAGACACCATCGCGCGCATGAACGACTTCGCGAAGCGCGGCGAGGATCCGGACTTCGGCCGAGGCGATTCCGAGTACGACCGCTACTACGGCGATCCGCGCGTTTCGCCCAATCCCTGCTTGGCACCCATCGACCAGGCGCCCTTCTATGCCATGCCCATCGATCCGGGCGATTTCGGCACGCAGGGCGGTTTGGTCACGGATGTACACGCACGCGTGCAACGGGGCGATGGTTCATCCATCGAAGGGCTGTATGCGATCGGGAACTGCTCGGCGGCGGTGTTGCCCACCTACCCGGGGCCGGGTTCTACGCTGGGGCCGGCGATGACCTTCGGGTATCTCGCCGCACGGCATCTCTCCGGCGGAGCCAACTCGTAGGAGCGGGCCGTGCCCGCGACTCTTGGCGCAGTGCCACCCGCGCTTCGCGCCACAGGCCCTCCCTGATTGCTCACGCCTACGCACATCTCTGTGCGTAGGCTACCTGCATCCGCGCCGCTTCGTGAGGCTCCAAAAACAGATCGCGATCGGCGGCGGAACTCT
>CAIXOY010000616.1 GCA_903921135.1 uncultured Gammaproteobacteria bacterium | reverse complement strand
GGATTCATCATCCAGTCGAGCCAGCAGCCACGGTCGATCAGCTTGCCGTCGGAGGCGTCGGATTGCGGCAAACCGAGGATGCTGTGGTTCTTCAACGCTTCTGACCGTGCGCAAAGCGCGGCCAGTGCGTCAGGGGAGATCGTTGCATCGTTGTTCAGGAGCAAAAGGTGTTCGCCTTCGGCAACCTCCGCCATCCGGTTGTTGCTGACGCAAAAACCGGCGTTCTCGGCGAAAGCCAGCACCCGCACCGAAGGGTACCGCGCGAGCACCTCGAGCGAGCGGTCGGTGGAGGCATCGTCGTGAACGATGATCTCGAAAGGCGGCGCGTTTTCCTGCGCCAGCACCGAGCCGATGCAGGCATCGAGCAGATGCTCGCCGTTGTAGTTGGCGATGCACACTGACACCACGGGGCGCCGCGCCTTGCTCATGACAGCACCTTCCACCACTGCCAGGTCAGGCGCGCGATGCCCGTAACGTCCGTGATCAGGATCCGCACGCCGCGCTCCGCTGTGCAACGAGGTCTTCGTAGATCCGCGCATAGCGCGCGGCGCAGTCATCCCACGTACCGAAAGCCGCCATGACGCGGGCACGCCCACGTATCGCGAGCAGGTTCTGTTCTTCCGCGCATTCCAGCACCGACAGAAATTCCTCCCTGCTCGACACCAGAGATCCCGTCTCCAGCGACTGCAGCAGGTCCACATGCGCGGGAATGCGCGAGCACACCACCGGCACGCCTGCCGCCATCGCCTCCAGCAGGACCTGTGGCCTGCCCTCGTCGTGCTCGCTGAGCGAGATCATGCCCGATGCCTCGGGATACCACCGGGACGCCAGTTCCTCCGGTGTTGTCGCACCGTGATACTCGATCCACGGCGGTATCTGCAGCGCTTCCTGCAAGGGTCCGAAAAGATGGAAGCGGTGCTTCTGCGGGTCTACGTCGCGCGTCCATTCGAAGAGTTTGCCGATCTTGCGATCCGTCACGCGCAAGACCGTGATCCACTCGCGCGGAGTGCTCGCGGGGTTGCGCTTCACGGCATACCAGTGCGGGTCCAGACCAAATGGAACGTAGCGGATCTCGGACGCAAGGCCCCCGAGGGCCGACTGCAACACCGGCACCATCCACTGGGCATTGGGGCAGATCACCGCGCGGTGGCCACGCAGTGCGCGGCGCAGGAGCACGCGCATCCACGGCTTTCCCAGCAGGGAGAGATCTGTTCCCAGCACGGTGACCAGCATGGGCAGCCGGGTGCCACCCGTGGCCAGCGCGCACTGCAGCCAGTTCAGGTGCAACACATCCGTTTGCGGTTCCTCGCGCCGCAGTGCGCGTCGCATCCTGGTCAGGAGTTCCAGTGCGCGCAGCGCAGCCAGCACTGGCCTCGACCGTAGCAAGTGCGCCATGCCGCCGGCCTCGGAGAGTGCACCGAGGAAACGGCTGTCCGAGGCACTGAGTGCGGACCGCGCGCGCGGGTGCAAGGGGCCCTCCGGTGCCCACACACGCAGCTGCACTGCAGGGTTGCGCGCCAGCGCATCACACATCCGCCTGATGAATATGCCTTGCCAGTCCTGTTCGGATCGCGGGTAGGAGGTGGCCGCAAGGAGCACTTTCATCAGCGGGACCGGCGCTCCGGTCTGCGGTTGCCATTGCCCTGACCAGAATCTAGAATCCGCGTCCCCGTGCCGGAATAGCTCAGTCGGTAGAGCAACTGATTCGTAATCAGTAGGTCGGAGGTTCGATTCCTCTTTCCGGCACCATTCCCTCCCTCTGCTTGCGCCCCGGCCCTCAGGCGCCTCGCCGGGCCACTCATACGAACTCCAGATCGCGCGCTGTTATCCGCGCATCTACGGCCTCGGCCACGAAGCCCTCTATCTCTGCCACCGCCCGGTCGTTGATCTGCCGCGAGCCTCCGGCAGCCACAAAGCTCCATTCCGCCTCGCTCAGCGAATCCTGCGCGCCGCTCTCGCACACCGCGATGCCGGGTAACCGCCCGAAGCGGTCCCGCAGCCCTGCCAGGCGCTGGCGCTTTTCCTTGAGCGATGCGCAGCCCTCCAGATGGAAGCGCAGGCGCAGCACCGCGATGTGCAGCATCAGGCCGGTTCCTGCGTGAAGCGCATCGACAGGTCGATGGCCTTGCAGTCCTTGGTGAGCGAGCCCATGGAGATGAAATCGACGCCGGTCTCGGCGATCGCGCGCAGCGTCGCTTCGGATACGCCTCCGCTGGCCTCGAGTTTCGCGCGTCCGGACGTGAGTGCAACTGCCGCGCGCATACCCTCGGTGTCGAAGTTGTCGAGGAGCACGGAATCGACGCCGGCCTCCAGCGCTTCCCCGAGTTGCGTCAGTGTTTCCACTTCCACTTCGACGGGTTTGCCGGGGGAGAGTGCTCGTGCCGTGAGCACTGCCGCCGCGATCGAGCCGCAGGCCGCGATATGGTTTTCCTTGACCAGGAAGGCGTCGTAGAGGCCGATGCGGTGGTTGTGGCAGCCGCCGCAGCGCACCGCGTACTTCTGTGCGATGCGAAGCCCCGGCAGTGTCTTGCGCGTGTCGAGCAGCCGCGTGTGCAGGCCGTCGAGGAGTGCTGCGTGCCGTGCGCAGCGGGTGGCGATGCCCGAGAGCAACTGCAGGAAGTTGAGCGCCGTCCGTTCGCCCGTCAGCAGAGATCGCGCCGGGCCGTACAGTTCGAACAGAAGCGCATCTGCCGCCACATGCTCGCCGTCCTTGCAGTGCCAGCGCACCGTGACACCCGGGTCCAGTTGGCGGAACACTTCGTCTACCCACGGCGCGCCGCAGATAACGGCACCCTCCCGCGTGATGATGCGGGCGTGGCCTCGCGTACCCGCGGGTACCAGCGCCGCCGTGATGTCTCCGCTGCCGATGTCCTCGGCAAGCGCGGCACGCACGTTTTCGGCCACGGCGAACGGATCTGGCGGGGCTGTTCGCATGAGGCGGGTTTCCTTCCGGTTTGGTCCGGATTGTAGCAGCGCGTGCCTGCGCTGCAGTGCGCGGGCTGCGGCAAGGACGCCGGAATCGGGACGTGGCACACAGCGTTTCCGTGAACGCATCGACCCTCGCGCGGCCCGGGTTTTGGCACTCTGCGCGTTATGTATACTCCCTTCGCTACACGACGATGTGTTCGCCTGGATGGCGCCGGGCGCACGTGCCGCCCGTCCGGGGTGCCGGGCGACAGGCAGGACTGCCAAGGGGTACCTGTAATGCCAGACTCTCCCGGAGATCCGACGCACGCACTGCGCGAACATGCGCGCAAATCGCTCGGGTTCATGATCGGCTCGCTGCTCACCAACGGTGAGCCATCGCTGGTGGCGCAGGCACGGCAGGCCCGCAGCAGCGTGGAGCAGTCGCAGTGCTACGACGCGATTCGCGAACTGCGCCTCAAAGGCCGTCCGCTGCAGGAGTTGTTCGTTGCAGGGATCCTCGCCGGATTCGATGAGGCAGGGCAGCCCAGACCAGCCCCGGTCAGGCAGGATCCCCTGCAGCCGCCCCCGCATACCACGGGCCTCGAATCCCTTGGCGTGCTGAAGGACGCCCACCTCGAGCAACAGATCGCCGTAGAGAACATCGCCAGCCGCGCCACTCACGAACACCGTGAGGCCTTGCTTTCCATCGGGAGGCAATTCGCGCGCCGTTCCGGCAGCCGTCGGGTCGATATCGATTCCTTGCCTCTCGGGCCCCAGAAACTCGCTTCCACATTCATGGAGAGTTGCGCGCGTGCCGGGGTGGAACCGGGCGCCATGCTGCTGCTCTCGCGGCTCTTCACGCGGTTCGTGATCGACGAGCTCGGCCCGTTTTACCAAGAGTGCATCCAGCTCCTGCCGGCCGAACAAGAGGCGCAGGCGATGCCCCTGTCTGCGCCCGAGGCGGTTACCGAGCCAACGGCGCCGGCCTCCGGTGCGGAAGTGGCAGGGATGGCGCCCGTCGAGCCGGCGCCCGAGGCCGGTTGGGATCCTGCCCGCACGCCGCTGCTCCTGCCGCCGGGCAAGGCGATGGCCATGCCGCGCAACCAGTTGGACGAGGCGCTCTTTGGCGTGCAGGAGAGCATCCTCGATCCGGCAAATGCCTTTTTTTCGGCCAATCCCAAGGCCGGTGTCCAACTGCTGCGCATACAGGAGCTGCTGAACGATACGCTGGCCGAGTCCGGCGCCAGTCGGCCGATGTCACTGCCCGCCGAAGTGGTGGAAGCCATGGGCCTGGTGCGCCTGCTGTTCGAGCATGCGCTGCGGGACAGCCGTGTCCCGCCTGCCATCCGCCGCATGATGCGGCTTCTGGAAGTACCCTTCCTGCGCCTCGCTCTGCGCGAGCCCGAGATGTTGTCCACCGCAACCCACCCCGCCCGCGTGCTGTTCACGGAAGTGGGCGTGGCCGCTGCGGGGCGTCCGCCGGCCGGCGATCCGGGCAGTGAGGATTTTCCGCGCCTCGTGCAGCTGCTGGTGATGCGTGTGCTGGGTGATTACGAGAAAGACAGCGCCGTGTTTTCGGAGGCTCTGCAGGATCTTCGCCGGTATCTGGCGGTCCACGGTGGCGCATCGGCTGGTGCGGCCGACCCGCAGTCATCAGGCGCCGGGCCTGCGCCTGCGCCTCGTGCCGTAGCGCCCGCGGCTGCCCGTGCCCCGGCCTCGCCTGAATTCCAGACCCTGGTGGAGAAGATCCCCCTCGATGGCTGGATCGAGTTGCGCCCGCAGGGCGGTGAGCGCCGGCGTTTGAAGCTGCTTGGCCGTGTGCCGCGCACGGGCCAGTTCGTCTTCGGTGACGAGAGCGGGCAGAAGGTGGCGGAATGGAGCCGCAACGATCTCGCCTCGATGATCGAGAACGGCGAGGCCGTGATCATCAAGGAGGGCGGCGCACGGCCGCCCGGTCGGCGCTGAGGCCCGCGCTCACGTGAGCAGGCGGCCACAGCAACGCATCGAAGACGGCTGGCTGCGCGGCGCGCGTCGGCTGCCGTCTCCCAATGCCAACGGGAGGCCGGAGGGCTGTCCGGTGGATCTGCTCGTGATCCACAACATCAGCTTGCCGCCCGGCGAGTTCGGCAGCGGCCATGTGGCACAACTCTTTTGCAACACGCTCGATTGCACGGAGCACCCGTGGTTCGAGAGGCTGCGCGGGCTCGAGGTCTCGGCTCACCTGCTCATCGACAGAAATGGCGCGCTCACGCAGTTCGTACCCTTCCATGCACGCGCCTGGCACGCAGGAGCGTCCGTGTTCGAGGGGCGTGCCAACTGCAACGACTTCAGCATCGGGATCGAACTCGAGGGCACGGACGACACGCCCTACACCGAGGCGCAGTACGACGCGCTGGTGCCGGTGACGCGCGCGTTGAGGCGGGAGTTCCGCGGCATTTCGTTAGGGCGTATCGTAGGGCATTCCGATGTCGCGCCAGGTCGCAAGACCGATCCCGGTGCGGCCTTCGACTGGAACAGGTACCGCAGGGCCCTGCGCTGAGCGCGGCCCCGGGGTGTGCGGAGGGTTCGCGGTGGAATTCCTTGCCTTGATGGTGGCGCTCGGCGTCTACGCCTACCGCGGTGATGGC
>CAIXOY010000615.1 GCA_903921135.1 uncultured Gammaproteobacteria bacterium | reverse complement strand
TCGCCGATGACCCAGGCCCCGCCGTGGATCTGCAGCAGTACCGGACAACCGCCCGGCGGAATGCTGCGCGGGCGGTAGATGTCGAGTTGCTGGCGCACCCCGACCGGCCCGTAGGCAACTCCACGGATCACCTCCACATCGGGATGTGCGAAGGCAGCTGGTTTGCGCCAGTCGCGAAAGCGCAGCGCCTCCCGCCAACTCCCGCGAGCCGCTGCAGGTACCGCGTCGCGGTAGCCCTCCCCCAAACCGGCCTGCAGCGCCCGCTCCACCGCCGGGCCGGCAGAGAAGCCCGTGAGCACACTCCATCCCAGCACCGGCCAACTGAGCACAAGCACGAGCAAAGCCGCCTGCCCCACCACGGAGTCGAGCGCGCCACCAAGAGAGAACAACAGCGCCAGCGTGGCCTGCAAGGGCAACCAGATCCAGGCGAGTTCGCTCGCGAGCAGCGATATCGCGAACAGCAACCACGGCGCGGAATCGCGCCGGCGCGTGCGCGGGATGAGCAGCGCCGACACGGCTCCAAGGTTGAACAGGGCGAGACCGAGAAGCCAAATGGTCATGTGGACATCCGTGAGCGCGAAGAAGGTCCGCCCGACAGCGGGACTGTGTGCGGCGGATTATGACCGCGTCGGGCCGGGCTCAACACCCGGCGCCGGAGGACTGCTCGAGGACCTCGATCCAGTGCCGTACAGGCGCACTGCATCGCCCGCCGAGGTGAAGCTGGCAGCCGACGTTGGCGGTCACCACCACATCGGGATTTCCGCCCATCAACGCGGCGGCTCTGGCATCGCCCAGACGCGCCGAAAGCTCCGGTTGCAGCAGTGAGTAACTGCCTGCGGATCCGCAGCACATGCCGGCCTCCGCCACCGGTGACAACTCGCAGCCGGCCGCCCGCAGCAAGGACTCCACCCTGCCGCCAAGACGCTGCCCGTGCTGCAGCGTGCAGGGCGTGTGAACAGCCACCCGCAGGGGCTGCGCAGAGCTTGCGGGCACGGGAGAGGGCACGACCTCGCAGAGATCACGCACCGCCGCAGCCACGCGCTCGGCCTTGCCGGCGTAAGCCTCGTCCGCGGACAGGAGTCGGCCATAGTCCTTGAGATGCACCCCGCAACCGCTCGCGCAGGCAACGATCGCTTCAGCGCCCTCGTCCAGCAGCGGCAGCCAGGCATCGATGTTTCTGCGCGCGAAATCGAGCCCTTCCTCGCGCGCTGCGAGATGATGGCTCAATGCACCGCAGCACCCGGCAGCAGGCGCCATGACGAGGCTGATGCCGGAGCGGTCGAGCACCCGCGCGGCTGCAGCCGTGGTCGCCGGTGTCACCACCGATTGCACGCAACCGGCGAGCGCCACCATGCGTCGCGGATGCCGTGGCTCGGGCCAGGGCCCGGCTGCGGCTGGCACCGGGGGAACGTGGCTCGAGAGGAACCGCGGCAACACAGGCCGCAGACGCGCACCGAGGCGGAGCCACGGCGCGATACGCGCCGGATACGGAAAGAACCAGCGCAATACCCGACGTTGCAGCC
>CAIXOY010000614.1 GCA_903921135.1 uncultured Gammaproteobacteria bacterium | reverse complement strand
GACCTTCGCCAGGTCGCAGCCACTGGTGTAAGGCGTGGCGGAGACGAGCACCTCGGACAGCGTCCGTCCGCGCCTCTGCAGCGCGAGATCCAGATCCCGCACGATCACCGCCATCTGCTCGGGCGACTGGTCGAGCGGAAAGAAGCCATCGCCCAATTCCGCGACACGCTCGATCGGCGCACCAGACTGACCGAGGATGTGGATCGGCACATGCGGCTTCTGCACCGGCTTGGGGTAGAGCAAACTCTCGGGCATCTGGTAGAACTCGTCGGACCATGCCGTAGCGTGTTCCGTCCAGAGAGCCCGGATCAGCTTGAGGTAGGCATTGCAGCGCGCACCGCGCCGCTCGAAGCTCACGCCGGACGCCTCGAACTCTTCCCGCGCCCAGCCTATACCGGCGCCAAAATCCACGCGCCCACCAGAAAGCCAGTCAGCGTTGGCGATTTCCTTGGCTGTGTAGACGGGGTTGCGCTGGGGCACGATGGTGCACGCGCCAAGGCGGATGCGCTTCGTCACCGAGGCGAGAAAGCATATGGTCGTCCACGGGTCCAGTTCGCCGTAGCGCACCGCCGCGGGCAACTGGCCATCATCCGAGACGGGGTACTCCGAGGTGAGCACCGTTGGGATGACCACGTGCTCGCCGATCCACAGCGAATCGAAACCATGGACCTCGGCAAGCGTACCCAGGCGCTCGACGAATGCACGCGTGGCATAGGGGTAGGCGAGCGGAACCAGGAGTCCGAATTTCATGTGCCACTTCCGCCCGACATTGATGGAAAATCAATATTAGCCGGCGGCCTAAAATACTCAAGAGCCTGAGAGACGACTCGATCTGGCGAGGGACGGACAGCTGACACTCGCGAGCAAAAGATGAAAGTGGATTCGTGGACCATCAGGCGGACTCAGCCGCTCGCGGATCCTTCCGACACCGCACTGGGCGGTTCGGCAGCATCCAGCGCCTTCTCGAGCGCCACAGGATTGAAGCCGTGGATGCGCTGCGCGCCGATCACGACGAATGGCACGCCCTGCCCGCCCGAGGCCTTGAAGGCGAGCCAGGCAGTGCGGTTGGTCTCGATGTCGTACTCGGCGTAGGCGATGCCGCGCGCCGCCAGGTAGCGGCGCAGCAGCTTGCAATAACTGCAGCTACGGGTGGTATAGACCTGCACCAATGGGGAAACACCCTCCGCGGGCGGCACGGCTGCACCCGTCGGCCAGTACAGCAGGGCAACGGCGATCAGCACACCCACGCCAGCGGAGCGCAGCAGCATCTTCAGCATGGGCGACTCCTTGTCGCGGGTGTCATGCGGCCACCGGCATCGACGGCGGGCCACTGTGGAAACGGAATTCGGTGTCCGACGCCTCGATCAGCTCTTGTTCACGCGCGCGGAATTCGGCAATGCGGCTGCTGATGTCGCAGCTGCCTGCGGCGCGCTCGGCCGCTGTCAGATAGGAGCGGAAGTGCCGCGCTTCCGACGAGAGCAGCCGCGTGTAGAAAGTGCCCAGTTCGGGATCGAGCCGCGGCGCGAGCGCGGCAAAGCGCTCGCAGGAGCGCGCCTCGATGAAAGCACCGGCGATGAGCGTGTCGATGAGTCTCGCAGGCTCGTGCGTGCGCACCAGTTCCCGCAGACCGCCGGCATAACGCGCGGCCCCCAGCGTCCGGAAGGGAATGCCGCGCTTCTTCATGATCGCCAGCACCTGCTCGAAGTGCCGCAATTCCTCGCGCGCGAGACGCGAGAGCCAGTCCATCAGCGTGGTGTCGCTGCTGTAACGGAAGAGCAGGTTGAGCGCCGTGCCTGCGGCCTTTTTTTCGCAGTTGGCGTGGTCCGTGAGGAGCAACGCGGGCTCGGCAACGGCTGCCGCGATCCAGCCTTCCGGCGTAGGGCAGCCGAGGAAGGCGCGAACGGGTGCGATATCAGTTGAGCGCATGCGGCACGGCAAGGCGGAAGGCGGGAATGGGCACCTGGAACACGCGCCCGTCGTCACGCACGAACTGGTAGCTGCCCGCCATGCTGCCCACGGCCGTGGGCAGCACCGCGCCGCTGGAATACACATGCGCTGCGCCAGGCATGATGCGTGGCTGCTCGCCCACCACGCCAAGCCCCCGCACTTCTTCCTCGCGCTCGTTGCCATCGGTGATCAGCCAGTGGCGGCTGATCAGCTGCGCCGCCTCGCCACCGCGGTTGGCGATGGTGATGTGGTAGGCGAAGGCGAAACGCCCGGCACCCGGGTCAGAGTGTTCGGGGCGATATTCGCTCTGCACCGTGACCGTGATTTTCTCGTCCATTCGGGCTGTGTCCTGCTGGGTTCGTGTGGCCGGGCGGGACGCCCGGCCAGGGGCTTCGATCAGAGACGGGCGGGGATCTCGCGCACGTGGATGGCTTCGACGCCTGCGCCTTCGAGGATATCCGAGATGACGACCACCTTGTCACCCGGCCGGAAGTCTTCGCGCTCCACCAGAATCGCGAAGGCGCTCGCAAGCGTCTTCTCCGGATCGGAACTGAAGTTGCTGCGGTGCGCACGCACGCCGCGGTTCAGCGCCAGTTGCCGGCGCGTGCGCGAATCATTCGAGAACGCATACACCAGCGGCGTGAACGGGTGGCAGTTGGTGACGTAGTTGGCCATGCGTCCGCGGCGCGTGATCACCACGATGCCCTTGGCCGCCACCAGCTCCGCCAGATGCGCGGCGCTCGCCGCAAGGCTCTGCTTCTGCTCCGTGAGCACGAGTTTCTCGGTGAAACGCAGCCCACGCTGCGGCTCGGTGGCCAGACAGATTCGGTCGAGGTATTCCACGCACTTGATCGGATACTTGCCGATGGTGGTCTCGCCCGAGAGCATCACGGCGTCGGCTTCCTCGTAGACCGCGTTCGCCACGTCCGTCACCTCGGCGCGCGTGGGCACCGGGTTCTGGATCATGGATTCGAGCAGGTGCGTGGCGACGATCACGCGCTTGCCCTGCTCGGCGCAGGTACGCACGATCCGGCGCTGGATGTTGGGCAGTTCGTAGAAGTTCACCT
>CAIXOY010000613.1 GCA_903921135.1 uncultured Gammaproteobacteria bacterium | reverse complement strand
TGCGATTCTGCTTCGCGAAGCAGGAACAGACGCTCAGCCGCGGAGCCGAGCGCCTGGTGGCGCTGTGAGACCGAAGCCCCGGCTCAGAAGGCCGAGGGCATCACCGTGGGCTGCTTCGGGGCGGTGAAGAGCGGGCGGGACATCTCGGCCCAGTCGACATCGCCGTCGTCCTTGTGGTTCTCGTATTCGAGCATGCCGAGCTTCTCGAAGAGCGGGCGCACGCTGTCGGTCAGCAGCCCGATGCGGCGCAGATTCGGCATCACGCGCATGAACATCAGGTTGCGGAACATCTGGCGGAATTCACCGTCCAGGTAAATGCGACGCGCCTCTTCCACGTCCCAACCCCAGTGGTGGAACACGTCCTTCGGGATCATGCGCTCGCGGGCCACGATGCAGGCCTCGTAGGCGAAGCGGGCACGTTCCTCGCGCTCTTCCTCGGTGAGGCTCTTCAGGTGCTGCTCGAGGTAGTTGATGCCGAAGGTGACGTGGCGGGATTCGTCGCGCAGCACCAGTTCGATGATGTCGGCGAGCAGCATGCCGGGCGGGGTGGTGGCTTTCATGGTCACGAAGGCCGAGAGGGCGAGGCCCTCGATGATCAGCTGCATGCCGATGAATTTGAGATCCCAGCGCGGGTCCGTGAGGATCTTGTCGAGCAGGCTTTTCAGCGCCGGGTCGACCGGGTACATGAAGCCCACTTTCTCCTGCAGGTACTTGTTGAAGACCTCGACGTGGCGGGCCTCGTCGAAGGTCTGCGAGGCCGCGTAGAGTTTGGCGTTCAGCGTGGGCGCGCAGCTGGTGAGCTGCGAGGCCACGAGGAGCGCGCCCTGTTCGCCGTGGAGGAACTGCGCCAGCGTCCAGGCGTTCATGTGGGCGCCGAACTGTTCTTTCTGCTCCTCCGTCATCGCGTCATACGGTGCGTAGCCTTTGAAGGGCATCACCACGTCGCGCTGCTCGGGCGTCAGTTTGGTGGCGGGCTTGCTCCAGTCGATATCGGTTTGTGCGTCCCAGTTGAGCTGCTTGCCCAGCTCGTAGAGTTTCTTGATGCGGTCGTCCTGGACCTTGTAGTCCCAGTTGTAGGCGCCGGTGAGCGGCGTCTGGAAGATCTCTGCCACCTGCTGGGCGCTTGCGGCGTCCAGTTGCGGGGCCTCGGGATCGAAGTAACGGACATCGCTCGGGGTATCGATAACGAACTGAACGCCCATGACGGAGCTCCTTGCTGCTGGAAAGCGCGTGAGGTACGCGCGAGTCGGTGAGCGGATCATAGTTGCCGCAGATGACGGCTCAAGGTTATCGTCAGCCAATAAATGGTCATTTGGGGCCAAGACCCTTGGCGTACCGCAAGCGAGCCGCGCAACGCGATCTGCCTGGCACCATGGCAGCGATCCTGCTCGAAATGGCGGAGGAGTTCGGTGTGCCCACCGCACGGGTGCTGGCCGGCACTGCGGTCGACGCGGCCTCGTTGCGCATCCCCGATACCCGCATCGCGGTGGAAGATCACGAGCGCATGCTCGTCAATGCCATGGGCCTCACCGGCGAGCCCGGGCTCGCGCTGCACTTCGGCAGCCGCATCCCGGTGGTGGCGCTGGGCGTGCTCGGCTATGCGCTGATGTGTTGTCGCAACCTGCGTGAACTCACCGATATGCTCGCCCGCTACCACCGGCTGATTGGCGGGGATCTGGTGATCGCGATCGACGAGGGCGAGGCCGAACTCGCACTGCGGCTCGAGGACGGAGGTTCGGATACGCGAGTGCAGGTCTTCGACTGCGAGATCTTTTTCGCCGGAGCGGCCACCTCGCTTCGCCAACTCGGTCTGCCGGGCCAGGCGGCCGTGCGGGTGGAACTCGCGTACCCTGCGCCGGAGCATGCGGCGCAGTACCGCGCGTGGATTTGCGACGACGTACGCTTCGATGCCGGTGCCAATCGTCTGGTGATCGATCGCAACGCGCTCGATCTTCCGTTGCAGTTCGCCAACCCCACACTCCTCAAGCTCTATCGCCAGCAGTGCGAAGACACACTCGCGGCCTCCCAGCGCAGCGATGGTTACAGCGCCGAGGTGCGCCGCTGGCTGCTCGGCACACCGGGCCGATTCCCGCCCTTCGAGGAGGCTGCTGCGGTGCTCCACATGAGCCCGCGCACGCTGCGTCGGCGACTCGGGGAAGAGGGCACGAGCTACCAGCAGATCGTTCACGAACTGCGGCGCCAGCTCGCCGAGACATGGCTGCGCGACGGCATGCTCTCGGTGGCAGAGATCGCGGGCATGCTGGGCTACGCGGACATCTCTAACTTCCGCCGCGCATTCATCGGCTGGACCGGGCACTCGCCGGCGCGCTATCGCCGCGGCCGCAACACAGCCGAAGGCCCGATCTCCTGATGACGGAGCTGTTCAACTCCCGCTGAAGCGCGGTGTGCGTTTCTCGCGCTGCGCCGTGAGGCCCTCCTGCAAATCGGCGGAGGCAGCGCAGGCGTCGATCGCAAGCTGTGCGGCGCGTGCGTCCAGATCGCCGCGCGCGATCTGTCCGAGCAGGCGCTTCATGGTGCGCACGGCGAGCGGTGCGAGATCTGCGAGGGACTGCGCCAGCTCCATGGCCTGCGCCTGCAACTGCTCGCGCGGCAGCACGCGGTGCAGGAATCCCGCCTCGCGCAGGCCCTGCGCGTCGAACTCCTCCGCGCCGACCAGCATGCGTGTGGCCACGTCGAGGCCCAGTTTGCCGACGTAGCGCTGCAGCCCGGAGAGCGGATAGCAGAGCCCGATGCGCGCGGCCGGTACGCGCATGCGCATGCCTTCCACACCGAGGCGGTAATCGCAGCAGAGTGCGAGTTCTGCGCCCCCGCCCCAGGCATCGCCGTTCAATGCGCAGACCGTGGGCAGTTCGAGCGAGGCGAGTGCGTCGGTGAGCGTGCTGAAGAGCTCCCCGCTCATTTCGCCGCTGGCGAGCTCCTTGAGCGAGGCCCCGCTGCAGAAACTGCGCTCTCCCGCGCCCGTGAGCAGCAGGACGCGCAGCTCTGCATCCGCGCCGAGGGCGGCCAGCGCCTCGCGCAGCGCGCGGATATCGGCGCTCCCAAGTGAGTTGTGTTGCTGCGGCCGATCGAGCCTGATGCAGGCCACGCCACCCGTTCTTGTCAGTTCGAAGCCCGCTTCACTCATGCCCGTTCCTGTCCCCGGAAAGCCGCGGATGCTAGCGTATACTCCGCCGCCG
>CAIXOY010000612.1 GCA_903921135.1 uncultured Gammaproteobacteria bacterium | reverse complement strand
GTCTCGGTGCGGCGCATCACGCAGCGCTCCTGGCTCACGGTGATCGCGATCGTGCTGGTGCTGGGCGCGATCGGCGCGATGATCTGGGTGGGCGGGCAGGATGTGATCGAAGGGCGCACCAGCCCGGGCGAGCTCACGGCCTTCGTGTTCTATGCCGTGATGGTGGCGCTCGCTGCTGGTGCCCTGTCCGAGGTCTTCGGCGACATACAGCGCGCGGCCGGCGCGATGGAGCGCTTGCTGGAACTGCTGGCCGAAGCGCCGCAGATCCGTGCGCCGGAGAACCCTGTTCCGCTGCCCGCACGGCTCGACGGGAGCATCTCGTTGCGGGAGCTGCGATTTGCGTACTCCTCTGCGCCCGACCGTTTTGCCATCGACGGCATCAGCCTCGATTTCGCGCCAGGCTCCAGCACCGCACTGGTGGGCACATCGGGTGCGGGCAAGTCCACGCTGGTGGATCTGCTGCTTCGTTTTTATGAGCCGGTGTCGGGCCAGATCCTGATCGATGGCATCGATGCAGGCCGCGTGGACCCGCGCGAACTGCGCCGGCATTTCGCGCTGGTGCCGCAGCAGCCCGTTCTTTTCGCGGGCTCGGTGCGCGACAACATCGTTTACGGCGTGCCAGATGCTTACACCGCAGACGTGGAAGCCGCAGCGCGCGCGGCACATGCATCAGAATTCATCGAGCGCCTCCCGCAGGGCTATGACAGCTTTGTGGGGGAGGGCGGTGTGCGGCTCTCCGGCGGTCAGCGCCAGCGCATCGCCATTGCCCGCGCCCTGCTGCGCAACCCCGAAATCCTGCTGCTGGACGAAGCCACCAGCGCGCTGGACGCTGACAGCGAGCATCACGTTCAGCAGGCCTTGGCCACGCTGATGCAGGGCCGCACCACCATCGTGATCGCCCACCGCCTGGCCACCGTGCGCCGGGTTGATCGCATCGTGGTGCTGGATCACGGCCGCATCGCCGCGACCGGCACCCACGAGGAACTGATCGTCTCCTCGCCGCTCTACGCGCGCTGGGCCGAGTTGCAGTTCCTGGATGAAGGCCGCACGGCCAGCGCGTAGACTAGCGCGCGACCCGTCACCACCGAGGACCCCAGGATGCAGTTCGCCGGCTCGCACATCCTCTCGGTGGACCAGTTCGAACGTGCCGATATCGAGCGCGTGTTCGAGGTCGCCGACCGCATGGAGCCCTACGCACAGCGCCGCCGCATCACGCGTGTGTTGCAGGGCGCGATCCTCGGCAACATGTTTTTCGAGCCCAGCACCCGCACGCGCGTGAGCTTCGGCTGTGCCTTCAACCTGCTGGGCGGGGAAGTGAGGGAGACCACCGGCATCGAGAGCTCCTCGCTCAGCAAGGGCGAGTCGCTCTACGACACCGCCCGCGTCATCAGCGGTTACAGCGACATCATCGCCATGCGTCACCCCGCGGCAGGTTCCGTGGCGGAATTCGCCGCCGCGAGCCGTGTGCCGGTGGTGAACGGCGGCGACGGCCCCAACGAGCATCCCACACAGGCACTGCTCGATCTCTACACCATCCGCAAGGAAGTCGAGCACAGTGGGCGTTCGGTCGACGGGCTGCGCATCGCCATGATCGGAGACCTGCGCCACGGCCGCACGGTGCACTCGCTCTCGAAACTCCTTGCCTGCTTCCGCAACGTGAATCTGACCTGCATCTCGCCGGGCGAACTGCGGATGCCCGGCGAAATCCTGGAATTCCTGCGCAGCGCCGGCCACAGCGTCACCGAGACCGACAACCTCGAAGAGGCGATCGGCCACGTCGACATCGCCTACGCCACGCGCATCCAGGAAGAGCGCTTCAGCAGTCCCGAGGAAGCCAACCGCTACCGAGGCCGTTACCGCCTGAACCAGTCGATCTACACGCGCTATTGCGAACCGAACACCGTGATCATGCATCCGCTGCCGCGGGACTCGCGTGCCGAGGCGAACGAACTCGACACCGATCTCAACGAGAACCCCAACCTCGCCATCTTCCGCCAGACCGACAACGGCGTGCTGGTGCGCATGGCGCTGTTCGCGCTGGTGCTGGACGTGGTCGATCTGCTCGCGAAGCACGAGTCGCCCGTCACCTGGTACACGGGCAAGCGATTCCATGACTGAGCAGCGCGGCGCAGCAGATGTCGTTTTCGGCGCCGATGACGTCGAGGTCCAGCGCGAGGAAATCCTCTTCGACGGATTCTGGACACTGAAGCGCCTGACGCTGCGCCACCGTCGCTACGCCGGCGGCTGGTCCGAGCCCATGACCCGCGAAGTGCATTGCCGTGGCGAGGCCGTGGGCGTGCTGCTCTACGACCCGGACATGGACGCTGTAGGTCTGGTCGAGCAGTTCCGTGTCGGCCCCTGGGCCAAAGGTGACGCACGCCCCTGGCTGCTCGAACTGGTGGCAGGCCTGCGTGAGGAAGGCGAGGACCCGGAAGGCGTCGCCATCCGGGAGACGCGAGAGGAAGCCGGCTGCGAGGTACGATCCCTGCGCCACATCGCCAGTTATTACTCCAGCCCCGGCGGCTGCGACGAGTACTTCCACCTGTACTGCGCGAGCGTGAGCCTGGCGGATGTTGGCCTGCTGCACGGCGAAGAGCATGAACACGAGGACATCCGCCTCCACGTGGTGCCCGTGTCCGACCTGCCCGCGCTGATCGCGGCCGGACGCTGCAACAACGCCCATTCGCTGCTCGCGCTGCAGTGGTTCGAGGCGAAGCGCGCGGAACTGCGCGCCCCGTGAGCGAGGAGGTCCGCCACAGCACCGGGCGGAAGCTGTTCCGCTCCAGCCTCACGGTGGGGAGCATGACCATGCTCTCGCGGGTGGCAGGCCTGGTGCGCGACATGGTGATCGCCGCGATGTTCGGCGCCACCGCCAACGCCGATGCCTTCTTCGTGGCCTTCCGCATTCCGCAGTTCCTGCGCCGTCTCTTTGCCGAGGGCGCGTTCTCGCAGGCCTTCGTGCCGGTGCTCTCCGAGTACCAGACCACGCGCAGCGTGGCCGAGGTCAAGCAGCTGGTGGATGCCGTGAGCGGCGTGCTCGGTGCGGCGCTGCTCGCGGTCACGGCGGTTGCAGTGATGGGCGCCCCCGTGGTCACGCTGGTGTTTGCGCCGGGATTTCTCGAGATGCCCGAGAAAATGGCGCTCACCACCGAGATGATCCGCATCACCTTCCCGTATCTCTTTTTCATTTCGCTCACCGGCTTCACGGGTGCGGTGCTGAACAGCTATTCGCGTTTTGCCGTGCCGGCGTTCACGCCGGTATTTCTCAACCTCACGCTGATCGCGGGCGCCATCTATGGGGTGCAGTTTTTCGACGAGCCCGCACTCGCGCTGGCCTGGGCCGTGTTCATTGCGGGCATGGTGCAGTTTTTCTTCCAGCTGCCCTTCGTGGCCCGCATCGGCATGCTGCCGCGGCCGCGTTTCCTGCCGAATCACGACGGTGTGCGGCGCATCATGGGGCTGATGATTCCCGCGCTCTTCGGTGTGTCGGTGAGCCAGATCAACCTGATGTTGGACACCGTGCTGGCGTCCTTCCTGCCCACGGGCAGTGTGTCGTGGCTCTACTACGCGGAGCGTCTGTCGGAACTGCCGCTCGGGGTCTTCGGCATCGCCATCGCCACGGTGATCCTGCCCGGGCTCTCGCGGGAGTTTGCTACCGAATCCGACACCGAATACCGCCACACCCTCGACTGGGCTATCGCGATGATCTGCATGGTGGCGCTGCCCTCTGCGGCGGCGCTGCTGCTGCTCGGCGAACCGATCCTCGTCACGCTCTTCCAGTACGGCCAGATGAGCGCCCGCGATGTTGAAATGACAGCGTTGAGCCTTGGCGCGCTCGCGCTCGGTTTGCCAGCCTTCATGCTGATCAAGATTTTCGCCTCGGCGTGGTACGCGCGGCAGGACACGCGCACCCCGGTGCGCATCGGCATCATCGCGATGGTGGCGAACATGGTGCTCAACCTGCTCTTCGTGTTGCCGCTGCACCACTTCTGGAAGGTCGGGCACATGGGGCTTGCGCTGGCCACCACCGGCGCCGCGTACCTGAACGCGGGGCTGCTCTGTCACGGCCTGTGGCGCAAGGGCATCTACGGCATAGACCGCAACCTGCTGCGCGACCTCAGCAAGATCCTGCTCGCGACGGCGGCGCTTGTTGCGCTCCTCGTGGTGGCACTGCCGTGGCTCGGTGATCTCGGGAGTTTTGGCTGGGCCACACGGGCATGGCGCCTCGGGCTGGTCTGTGGCGCGGGCGCGGCGCTGTACTTTGCCGTACTGCTCGCAACCCGCCCTGCCTTCCTCGCGCGCGGGCTGAGGCCCCGCCCGGCCGCAGGCTGAGGCCGTCTGCTGTGTTTATACTCGGCCTCCGCCCGCCAGCCCTTGACGGAGAACACGCGTGGAACTGATCCGCGGACTGCACAACCTGCGTGCACGGCACCGGGGTTGTGTGGCCACCATCGGCGCCTTCGACGGCGTTCATTGCGGGCATCAGGCCGTGATCGGCGAGATGATCGCCCGCGCGCAGTCGCTTGGTGTTCCCTCCACGTTGATCGTCTTCGAGCCCCTGCCACGGGAGTACTTCGCGCCGATGGAGGCGCCACCGCGCCTGATGAGCTTCCGCGAGAAAGTCCCCGTGCTGCGCGAACTGGGCATCGACCGCCTGTTGCGCATCCGTTTCGACAAACGCTTTGCCGCCGTGCGCGCCACCGATTTCATCCGTGACGCGTTGATCGAGGGTCTGGGGGTTCGCCACCTGGTCGTGGGGGATGATGTCCACTTCGGCTACGGCCGCGAGGGCAACATCGAGCTGCTGCGCGAGTGGGGCGCACGCCACGGCTTCACCGTCGACTCCACCTCCACCATCGCATTGCAGGGCGAGCGCGTGAGCAGCACGCGGTTGCGTGCGCTGCTCCGCGAAGGGGACTTCGAGGCCGCCGAGCGCCTGCTCGGGAGGCCGTATTCGATGGCGGGCAAGGTGGTGGTGGGCAAGCGCCTCGGGGCCACCATCGGTGTGCCCACCGCCAACCTCGAACTGCGGCGCCTGCGCGCCCCGCTCGCAGGTGTCTACGCGGTGGAGGTGCGCGGCCTTGATGCGCCCGTCCTGCACGGCGTTGCCAACGTGGGTACGCGGCCTACC
>CAIXOY010000611.1 GCA_903921135.1 uncultured Gammaproteobacteria bacterium | reverse complement strand
TGGAAGCCTTTCGATCTCGCGTTCTGGGACAACCGCCTGACGCAGCACTACGCCACGGCCGATTATGTGCCGCACCGTCGTGTGATGCACCGGGCCACCATCCTCGGTGACCGGCCGCGCTAGGGTGTGTCTGCGATCATCCGCAAGGCATTTGCAAAACAAATAGATCGCATCGCATAGGCGCTCTAACAGGCGCCCGATAGAGTGGTCGCTCGCGCGCGCCACAGGGGCGTGGCGTCTTGCGGAATGGCGTCTGCTAACAGTGGTTGAGTCTTCAGGCACCTGGGATTGCATCGTGGTGGGCGGCGGGTCTTCCGGCTGCGCAGTGGCCGGACGCCTGTCCGAAGATCCCGCCTGCCGTGTCCTGCTGCTCGATGCAGGACGCCCGGATAACCACCCTTACACGCGCGTGCCGGCCGGGCAGATGCCCGCCTTCACGCGCCCCGACATGAACTGGCTCTACAACGCGGAACCCGACCCCACGCTCGGTGGGCAGGTGCACCTCTGGCCTGCGGGCAAGGTGCTGGGCGGTGGCAGTTCCATCAACGGCATGATGTTCGTGCGCGGTCACCGGCTCGATTACGACCGTTGGGCCCGCGAAGGCGCGACGGGTTGGGACTACGCTTCGGTGTTGCCCGTGTTCCGGCGCATGGAGAATTTCGAGGGAGGGCCGGATGCCTTCCGTGGCGCGGGTGGCCCGCAGTCGGTGTCCTTCGTGCGCGTGCGTCACCCCGCCAACGAGGCGCTCATCGCGTCCGCAGTCGAGGCGGGCATACCGTTCAACCCTGACACCAACGGCGAACTCGCGGAGGGCGTGAGCCCCGTGCAGGCATCGCAGCGTGCCGGGCTTCGGCACAGCACCGCGCAGGCTTACATCCGTCCGGCGCGCGGCCGAAGCAATCTCCGCGTCGTGCACCACTGCCTTGCGGAGCGCCTGCTGCTGGAGGCGGATCGCGCAGTCGGTGTCGAGTGCGTCGTGGGCGGCGTGCGCCGGGAATTCCGTGCGCCCCGGATCGTGCTCTGCACAGGTGCCCTCGCGACGCCGTTGCTGCTCATGCGATCTGGCATCGGCCTGCCCGAGGAACTGGCAACGCACGGTATTGATGTGCGTCATGCGTTGCCAGGCGTGGGAGCCAATCTGCAGGAACATGCGGTGGCGCGCTTCGGCATATCGCTTCGATGCAGCACGCTTACCAGTGCCCTGAATCCGCTGGTCTCACTCGGTTACGGCATGGATTTCCTGTTCCGCCGCCGCGGCCCGCTTACCACCAGCATTGCCCATGTTCACGCGCTGGTCCGTACGCGTAGCGATCTCGCGCAGCCCAACGTGCAGCTGCTGTTCGCACCCTCCGACCACCGGCTCACCGAGCGTGGTGCGGTGCCCTGCCGCGAGCCGACGGTGTCCATCGGGGTGGGGCTTTGCCACACGCGATCGCGCGGCCACGTGCGCCTGCGTTCTGCGGATCCTGCAGCGCCGCCGCTGATCGAGCACCGTCTGCTCGATCATCCCGACGATATCCGCGATCTCACCGAGGGCAGCCGCCTTGCGCGTCAGATCGTGAACACGGGTCCCTTTGCCCGGTTGCTGGACACCGAACTGGCGCCGGGGCCTGGCGTTCAGACCGATGCTGACTGGGAGACCTACCTGCGCGCCAACACCGGCCTGATGTACCACCCCTGCGGCACCGCACGCATGGGGCAGGACGATCTGGCTGTTGTTGATCCGGGGCTTCGCGTGCGCGGCATGCGAGGCCTCTGGGTGGCGGATGCCTCCGTGATCCCGTCCATCAGCGCGGGCAACATCAACGCTACCTGCATCATGATCGGCGAGCGCGCAGCCGATTTCCTGCGCGCTGACATCCGAGGGGAACACACCGCATGAACCAGCTCCCGACTGACTGGCACCAGCGTGCCGCCGCGCTCGCACCCGACCTGCGTCCGCGGGTATCAGCCAGCGCCTGCGATGCAGCCTCGGGCCGACTCGTAAAGCGTGCCGATCCCGCGGGGGATGGCGAATTACCGGTCTATGAGGCCGCTGGCGAGGGTGCCGTAGAAACTGCACTGAGCGCGGCCCGCGAGGCCTTCGACAC
>CAIXOY010000610.1 GCA_903921135.1 uncultured Gammaproteobacteria bacterium | reverse complement strand
TTGGCCCGTAGGAGGGAGCCATGCCCCCGACATTCACGGCGTCGGGATCAGTCCGCGAAGATCTCCTGGTAGCTCAGCAGCCAGGAGATCAGCAGCACCGGGACGAACACCAGCATCCCCAGCCCGAGCGGAATCAGCGCCAGCATCCCCAGCAGCGCCGTCACCACCCCGTAGACCAGCAGCGGCAGCATGTTCGCCAGCACGGCAGCGAGGCTGGCCTTCATGGCCTCCCAGGGCTCGATCTCACGGAACAGCACCAGCGGCACGGCGAACCAGTACATCGCCAGCACCGGCGTGATCAGCAGGAGCAGCACCAGAACGCCCAGCAGCGCGGCGCCGCCAGCGCCTGCAAGGGCTGCATCCTCGCCACCCAAGGCTCCGCCGATCAGCGCCATCGCGCCCCCGCCCAGACCGAAGACCATCCCCACCAGCAGCACCGCCGCAAAGCACAGGGCAACGTAGAGCAGCGTTGTGATCAGCAGGGGCTTCAATCGGGCGTCCGAGAGGATGTCGAAAACCGCGCCTACGGCAGGCTTCGTGCCGTTCTGTTGTGCGTGCGCCACCCTCAAGAAGCCGCCCGCCACCAGCGCCGAGACGAAGGGCGAGGCGAGGCTCCCCAAGAGCGGCACCATGCCTGTCACCACCAGCACGCCAAGCGCGACCAGGGTGATCAGCAGCCACTCGCCCGGCGCCTGCGTGAAGAGTTTCCAGCCATCCGTGATCCAGCCGAGCACCCGCTCGGAGGCGAGGCGTCGGGGTGTGAGCGCCGTGTTCAAGGGGTTCATATGCGGCTCTCCTGAGCGGACGGGATGGCCGGGACGATAGCACATCACGCGGAGCGAAGGCTCCGGGGGAGGCGGGGAGGCGGGGAGGCGGGGAGGCGGAGTGAGCAGCTTAGTCGGGGATACCGAGCTGATCAGCCACGGAATACAGCCGTGCGAGATTCAGCGCGGTGGGCGGCAGGTTGGTCAGCGCGAGCGTGCCCTTGCTGGCGCGGCGCAGTTCCAGCGCAAGGCCTATGGCGGCGGAATCCACGGTCGTGGTGCCGGCAAAATCGAGGGTATCGGCGCCCGCGCGCAGGGCAGAGAGCGCGCCAGGCAGGAGGCCCGGCACCGTGTCCATGGTCACGGCGCCCTCCAGCACGATGCGCTTGCCTTCGTGGCGCATCTCAGGTGTCCTCGGACGCGAGCTGGGAGTTCTTGTCCGTGAGCATCTTCACGAGGCCGTCGATGCCACCCGTGCGGACCTGCTCGGCGAAGCTGTCGCGGTAATTGGTCACCAGGCTCACGCCGTCAATGGCGACGTCGTAGATTTTCCAGCCGCCGGGGGTAGTCGCCATCTTGTAGTCGATGGTGAGCGCGGGAGCGCCGGGCTGCTTCAGCAGCGAGCGCACCAGCGCTTTGGAGCCGTCTTCGGATTTGCGCTCTGGCTGGAACTCCAGCGTCTGGTTGGTGTAGCGGGTGAGGGCGGTGGAGTAGGTGCGCACGAGCAGCGTGCGGAACTGCTCCACCAGCAGCCCTTGCTGTGCGGGGGTGGCGCTGCGCCAGCCCAGGCCCGTGGCGAGTGCCGTCATGCGCACGAAGTCGAAGTTGGGCAACACCCGCTGCTCGACCAGCGCCATGATCTCCTTCTTGCCCTTCGGTGCACCCTCTTTCTGCAGGGTGTTCAGCATGTCGAGGCTGACGCGCTCGATCAGCTTGCCGGGGGCTTCCGTCTGGGCAAACGCAGGCAGCGCCAGCAGCGCCGCAAAGAACCATACCGCCATCCGCATCATCGCCGGGTCTCCGTGCCGTGTATCGGGTTTATTCGGATTTGCTCTCACCCTCGCCGGCTGCCTTGCCGTAGAGGAACTGGCCGATCAGCTTCTCGAGCACGATCGCGCCCTGCGTGAGTTCGACCGTGCCGCCATCCGCGAGGTTGTCCATCTCGGCGCCGGGCGTGAGCCCCACGTACTGGTCACCCAGCAGGCCCGAGGTGAGGATCTTGGCGGAGCTGTCGGTGGGGAAGGTGTAGCGTTTGTCGATGGCCATGGTGACCTCGGCCACGAAGGCGTCGTTCACGAAGCGGATGCCGGTGACGCGGCCCACGAGTACGCCCGCGCTCTTCACCGGTGCCTGCACCTTGAGGCCGCCCAGATCGTCGAAGCGTGCGCTGACCGTGTAGATGGAGTCGCGCGAGAAGGTGTTCTGCGTGGCCACCTGGAAGGACAGGAACACCAGGGCGGCTGCGCCCAGCGCCACGAAGATGCCTACCCACAAGTCGATTGTCGTGCGTTTCATTGCCTACCCTATGCCCCGGAACATGAAGGCCGTGAGGATGAAGTCGAGCGCCAGGATCACCAGCGCGGAGGTGACCACGGTGCGCGTGGTGGCCCGCGAGACGCCTTCGGCCGTGGGCGGCGCCTCGTAGCCCTCGAAAACCGCGATCCAGGTCACGGCAAGGCCGAAGACCGCGCTCTTGATCACGCCGTTCAGGATGTCTGCACGGAAATCCACGGAGTTCTGCATCTGCGACCAGAACTGCCCGGAATCGACGCCGATCAGCACCACGCCGACCAGGTAGCCCCCGAGGATTCCCATGGCCGAGAACATCGCCGCGAGAAGCGGCATCGACAGCACACCGCCCCAGAAGCGTGGCGCCACCACACGGGCGACAGGGTCGATGGCCATCATGTCCATGGCGTCCAACTGTTCCGTGGCCTTCATCAGGCCGATCTCGGCGGTGATGGCGCTGCCTGCGCGGCTGGCGAAGAGGAGTGCGGCCACCACGGGGCCGAGTTCGCGCACCAGCGACAGCGCCACCAGCACACCGAGCGCCTCTGTGGCGCCGAAGCGCACCAGGGTGTCGTAGCCCTGCAGGCCGAGCACCATGCCGACGAAAAGGCCTGACACGGAGATGATCGTGAGCGAGAGCACGCCGGAGAAGTAGATCTCGCGGATGGTCAGCGAAAGGCGGCGGAAGGCGGCGGGTGTGTGGCTCAGCGTGGCAAGCAGGAATCGCGTGGCGAAGCCGAGGCGCCAGACGCCGTCGATCAGTGAGGCGCCCACCGAGCGCAGCAGGTTCGCGATGGCGTTCATCGCTTGCTTCCCCCGCCCAGATGGCTCGCGTAGTCCGGCGCCGGGTACTGGAAGGGCACCGGGCCGTCGGTCTCGCCCCACACGAACTGGTGCACGTACGGCACCTGCGAGGAGCGGACCTCGTCGGCCGTGCCCTGGGCGATGATGCGGCCGTCGGCCACGAAGTAGATGTAATCGACGATCTTCAGCGATTCCTGCACGTCGTGCGTCACGATGATCGAGGTGGCGCCGAGGGCGTCGTTCAGTTCGCGGATGAGTTGCCCGATCACGCTGAGCGATATCGGGTCGAGACCCGCGAAGGGCTCGTCGTACATCACCAGTTCCGGGTCCAGCGCAATCGCGCGCGCCAGCGCCACGCGCCGCGCCATGCCGCCCGAGAGTTCGGAGGGCATCAGATGCGAGGCACCGCGCAGGCCGACCGCGTGGAGCTTCATCAGCACCAGATCGCGGATCATCGACTCGTCGAGCCGGGTGTGTTCCCGCATCGGGAAGGCGACGTTGTCGAAGGTGGACATGTCGGTGAAGAGCGCGCCGAACTGGAAGAGCATGCTCATGCGCCGGCGCAGGCGGTAGATCTCGGCTTGTTTCTTGTGGACCAGGCTCTCGCCGAAGACGCGCACATCGCCGCTGCTGGGGCGCAGCGCCCCGCCCATCATCCGCAGGAGCGTGGTCTTGCCGCAGCCGCTCTGGCCCATGATGGCCACGACCTTGCCGCGCGGGATGCGCATGTTGATGTCGGCAAGCACCTGCCGGCCACTGTTGTAGCCAAACGACAGGCGGTCGATTTCGACGACGTTGTCGGAGCTCACTGAATCCGGATCCCGGCCCTTTTATGAAGTTCGCGATGGTACTGGAAACCGCGGCATTTGGGGCAGCCGGGAAAATTCCCGGCGATGCGCGCGCTCCGGGCCCGGAAGGGGCAGAATCGCGCCACAGTCTTCCG
>CAIXOY010000609.1 GCA_903921135.1 uncultured Gammaproteobacteria bacterium | reverse complement strand
GTTCGCAGGTAGACATCGTTCGAGAGCATGCAGTCCTCGCCTATCACAACGGAGCGCCCGGGACCGTCGAGCACCGCAACCGTCTGTACAGACGATGACCCCGCTCCCCAATGAAAGAACTGGCCGGGGCCGTTGTAGAACGTGACCTGTAACCCCAGCGGACGCCGCGGGACAGGGCGCATCTCGTCAAGGTTGAGGTAGACCACTGCCTCGTCGGCAAAAAGGTTGAGAACGATGTGCGGGGTCCGGCTACTGGCGCCACCATCGAGCACCACAACGTTGTTCTTCCCGCCGGAATGGATCTGCAGGCGTCCGCCTTCGAGCCGCAAGGATTCCGGGGCCAGCACCACCGTGCTGCCCACGTTGCCGCCGCCATGAGCAAGTACAAGTGCTCCTGCGATACTGCCCCCCTCGACCGGTGGCGCAACGCAGCGGACCTCCCGCCGCCCAAGGTCGTTGTCTGCAAGCCCGTGCTGGCTGAATTTTGCGAGCACACGCCCGACTGCCTCCTGTGTGGACACGGACACCGCGCCTCCGTAGCTATGCCTGAATTTAAAGCCGCAACGTTACTACGGGATTGCAGTCTGCACACAGACGACCGGAAAGTGTCTTGCCCCCGGGGCGCACAGACCGGATCATCCCGACACACTCCTTTTTCCACCCGAGCCCATGCCCGACCGAACGTCCGTCGCCCGCCGTCTGCCGCTCGTCCTGCTGCTGGCAGTCGCGATCGCCCTGTTCTACGCGAGCGGCGCGCAGCAGTACCTGAGCCTCGCGGGGATGCAGTCGGTGCTGGCGCCGCTGCGTGAGTGGCAAGCGGCTTCACCGTTCGCGGCGGCAGCCCTGTTTTTCGCGGTGTACGTGGCAGTGACTGCTCTGTCGTTGCCGGGTGCGGGTGTGCTCTCGCTCGCGGGTGGGGCGATCTTCGGCCTGGCCCGGGGCCTGCCGCTGGTGTGGCTCGCCGCGGGGACGGGCGCGTTGCTGGCATTCCTCGTGTCGCGCTATCTCGCGCGGGATCTGGTTCAGTCGCGCTTCGGCGAGCAATTGCGCGCCATCGACGCGGGGATCGCACGTGAAGGTGCGGCGTATCTCCTGACGTTGCGGCTGGTGCCGCTGTTTCCCTTTTTCCTGATCAATCTCCTGTTCGGCCTCACGGCGATGCCGGCGCGCACCTTCTGGCTCGTGAGCCAGGTGGGAATGCTGCCGGGCTCGGTTGTCTACGTGAACGCCGGCCGTGAGCTCGGTGGTCTGCAGAGTCTTTCGGGCATCGTCTCGCCGGGCGTGCTGGGCTCGCTCGCGCTGCTGGGCATCTTTCCCCTGATCGCAAGCCGTGCTGTGCGCGCGTGGCAGCGGCGGCGCGTGTACGCGCGCTTCCGCCGCCCGCGCCGCTTCGACCGTAACCTCGTGGTCATCGGAGCGGGTGCGGCGGGTCTGGTCAGCGCCTACATCGCGGCGACGGTGCGCGCGCGCGTCACGCTGGTGGAAGCCGATCGCATGGGCGGCGATTGCCTGAACACGGGCTGCGTGCCCAGCAAGGCGCTGATCCATGCCGCGCGTCTTGCACACGCGGTGCGCGGCGCGGCGCGTGCGGGCATTTCGACGACGGCGCCTGCGGTGGACTTTCCCCGCGTGATGGCCCGTGTGCGCGACGTGATCTCCCGCATCGAACCCCACGACAGCGTGGAGCGATACACGGCGCTCGGCGTGGATGTGGTGTCGGGCCACGCACGGCTGCTCGATCCGTGGACCGTGGAAGTGCAAGACAGCGCCGGCGGCACGCAACGCCTCACGACGCGCAGCATCGTGATTGCCACGGGCGCCGAACCCGCGGTGCCTGCGATTCCCGGCATCGGGGAGAGCGGCTTTCTCACCAGCGAAACCCTGTGGGACGCGCTCTCGGCAATGGATGCCGCACCCGCGCGCGTGGTGGTGCTGGGCGGCGGGCCGATCGGCGTGGAACTCGCGCAGGCGCTGGCGCGACTGGGCTCTGCGGTGGTGCTGGTGGAATCACTGCCCCGACTGCTCTCGCGCGAGGATGCCGAGGCCGCAGGGCTGGTGACAGCCTCACTGCGCGCCGATGGCGTGGAGGTGCTCACGGGCACTACCGCCTTGCGCTGCGCGCAGCAGGGAAGCGAGCGATTCCTCGAGGTGGGGCCTGCAGAATCCCCGCGCCGGCTCGCCTACGACCTGCTGCTCTGCGCCACCGGGCGCAAAGCACGCCTCGCGGGCTACGGGCTGGAGGAACTGGGCATCCCTGCCACGCGCACGCTGGACACCAACGAATACCTCGAGACGCTCTACCCCAACATCCTCGCCGCCGGGGACGTGGCAGGCCCGTTCCAGCTGACCCATGCCGCCGCGCACCAGGCCTGGTACGCGGCGGTGAACGCGCTCTTCGGGCAGTTCCGCCGCTTTGCTGCGGATTACCGCGTGATCCCGCGCGTCACCTTCTGCGCGCCCGAGGTGGCGAGCGTGGGTATCAGCGAAGACGCTGCGCGGGCGAGCGGTATCGCATTCGACATCACACGCTATGGTCTGGACGATCTCGACCGCGCCATCGCCGACGACGTTGCCGAGGGCTTCGTGAAGGTGCTTACGGCCCCCGGCACCGACCGCATCCTTGGCGTCACCATCGTGGGAGAGCAGTCCGGTGAACTGATTGCCACCTTCGTGTTCGCCATGCGCTGGAAGCTCGGGCTCGGCAAGATCCTCTCGACTCTGCACGCCTATCCCACGCTCGCGGAATCCGCGCGTTTTACAGCCGGAGAGTGGCGTCGCGCCCGCGCGCCGCAGCGCCTGCTCGGCTGGGTGGAGCGTTACCACGCGTGGCGACGGGGCTGATCCATGGGCGATGCTGACAGCGCTCTGGAGGACCTGCTGGCGGGCGCTTCGGCCGCCGCGCGTGCGGGAGACTGGGCGCAGGCAGCAGAGCACTATGCGCATGCCGCGAGTGCAGCGCCGGCGCGCACCGATCTGCATTTCAACCTGGGGGACGCACGCGAGCGCGCCGGCGATGCCGCAGGCGCTGCGCAGGCGTATCTGGATGCCTGCCGGCTGTCCCCTCGCGAGGCGCGCCTCGCGCTCTTCGCCGGCGTGGCGCTGGCACAGGCGGGCCGCGAAGAAGATGCCGCAGTGATGTGCTCGCTGGCAGACGGTCTCGACCCCGCGTTGCTGCCCTCTCACGCGCGGCCGGGGCTGCACCCCGAACTGCGCCGCCGCGTCACCATCGCCAATGGCCTTCTGCGCAGGCGGTTCGCCGCTCTGCACGCACAAGCAGTGGAGGAGCGCGACGGGGACGACAGAGACCTCTCCCGGATCAGCCGCGCGATCTGGGTGCAGACGCATCCCGAGCCGGTGGTGTTCAGAACCCCGCTCCAGAAGCCGGGAATTTTCTATGTCCCGGATCTGCCCGCCACCGCGGTCACGCCCGCCGCCACGCTGCCCTGGGCTTCAGCCATCGAGGCCTGCACCGCCGACATACGCGCGGAATACCTCTCGGCAGTGGCAGCCGGCGCGCGTCTCGATCCCTACGTCGAGGCCGATGTGCGCAACCCGCTGTGGGGGGCGCTCCGCGGGAAACACGACTGGTCTGCGCTGCACCTGTTCAAGTCCGCAGAGGAGCAGCCGATCGCACGCCTGTTCCCGCGAACCCTCGCCGCCATCGCGCGGGCCGATGTGTTCCGCGTGGGCCACGACCGGCCGATGGAGGTCTTCTTCTCGCGCCTCGCGCCGGGCACACACATCCCGCCGCACCACGGCGTGGCCAATCACCGGATCACGGTGCATCTGCCGCTGATCGTGCCGGAGGGCAGCGCGATCCGTGTGGGCTCGCACACGCACGTCTGGGAGGAAGGGCAACTGTTCGCCTTCGACGATTCCTTCGAGCACGAGGCCTGGAACCGCGGCGCGCGCGAGCGGGTGGTGCTGATATTCGAGAGCTTCCACCCGGATCTCTCGCCGGCGGAACGCAGGGCCATCGAGCGCAGCTACACGCTGCGGGGGCGCTGGTTGGCCGATCGCCGCATCCCGCAGTCGCCATCATCAGCGTGTCATTCTGCCAGCACAGGCTGAGCCACGATTCCCGCACCGAGGCGTGACATGAACCGCATCCTTGCCCGCGCAATCTTTACCGCCTCACTTCTGGCAAGCCCCGTGCAGGCGGAGCCGACGGAAACGCCCGCCAGACCCGAATCCTTCGTGCTCGCCTTCGGCTCCTGCCTGCGTCAACAGGAGCCGCAGCCGGTGTGGAAGACGCTGCAGCGCCTCGCACCCGACGCGCTCGTGCTGGGGGGTGACAACATCTACTCGGATACCGGCAGCTATCTGCTGCAGCGGGAGCCCGCGCGCATCGGCAAGGCCTACGCCGAACTCGCCGCCAACCCCGACTGGGCAGCGCTGCGCGCGCACACCCCCGTGTTCGCCACCTGGGACGACCACGACTACGGCCGCAACGACGGCGGTGCCGACTACCCGCACAAGGCAGCGGCCAAGACCTTTTTCATGGACTTCTTCGCCGTGCCCCAGGACGCGCCGATGCGCGGGCGCCCCGGCATATACGACGCGCAGTGGCTGCAGCACGATGCCCAGCGCATCCAGATCGTGCTGCTCGACACGCGCACGTTCCGCTCGCCGCTGGTGCCTGCCACGCCCGATACGAGCTGCCCACGACGGCGCTGGGGGCAAAACACGGCAGCGGATGCCACAGTGCTGGGCAAGGATCAGTGGACCTGGCTCGCGGCGCGTCTGGCAGAGCCCGCGGAACTGCATCTGCTCGTCTCGAGCATCCAGGTGATCCCCGAAGAACACTGCTACGAGAAGTGGGCCAATTTCCCCCGCGAACGCGCGCGCTTGCTGGCCTTGCTGGGCCGCGCCAGCGCGCCCGTGCTGATCCTGAGCGGAGACAGGCACCTCGGCGAGATATCGCGTTTGCCCGCGGATGCAGAGCGGGAGTGGCCACTGGTGGAGATCACCAGCAGCGGGCTGAACTCGGCCGGCGCGGGCGAAGGCGAGCAGAACCGGCACCGGGCGCTGCCGCAGAACGTGCGCGTGGACAACTTCGCCACGCTCGAGATCCGCCGTGGGAGCGGCGCACCCGTGGTGGGCCTTTCACTGCGCGCGGCGCAGGATGCGGCCGTGATCCAGGAATTCGAGCTGCGTTACCCCGAGGCCGATTGAACCGCCTCAGATCGTGATCTGTTGCCCCAGCTCCACGATGCGGTTGGGTGGCAGGTGGAAGGTCTTCAGCGGCGTTGCCGCGTTGCGCACCATCCACGCGAAGAGCGCATGACGCCAGAGGTTCATGCCGGGGCGGCGCGCCGGCAGAAGTGTCTCGCGGCTCAGGAAGTACGAGGTCTGCATGGGGTCGAGTGGCAGCCCGGCCGGTGCCAGCGCGCGCAAGATCTCGGGGACCTGCTGGTCCTCGAGATAGCCGAAGGCCATCGCCGCACGATAGAAACCCTCGCCGAGCGGCGTGACCGCGAGACGTTGTTCCGGCGGCACCACCGCGTAATCGCGCGTGTGTACTGTCAGCAGCACGACCGTCTCGTGCACCACCTTGTTGTGCTTCATGTTGTGCAGCAGCGCGGGCGGTGCCCCCTCGGCATTGCTGGTGAGGAAGACCGCCGTCCCGGGCACGCGCGTGGTGTCTTTCATCGCCTGCAGGAAGACATCGATGGGCAGCGCCTCGCGGCGCAGCTGCGCGACCAGCAGGCGCCGCCCGGTGCGCCAGGTGGTGAGCAGCGTGAAGATCACCAGACCGATCACCAGCGGGAACCAGCCCCCGTGCGGGATCTTGAGCGCGTTCGAGGTGAAGAACGCCACGTCCACCACGATGAAGAGCGCGGCGGCCGACATCATCAGCCAGCGGTTCCACTGCCAGGTGAGGAACATCACGACGGCAAGCAGCAGGGAGTCGATCAGCATCGTGCCCGTGACCGCCACGCCGTAGGCCGCCGCCAGCGAGCTCGAGCTCTGGAATCCGAGCACCAGCCCGATCACCGCCACGAACAGCACCCAGTTGATGAAGGGGATGTAGATCTGCCCTTCCTCGGAGGCGGAGGTGTGGATGGTCATGATCCGCGGCAGGAGTTTCAGCTGGAAGGCCTGCCGCGTGACCGAGAAGGCACCGGAGATCACCGCCTGCGAGGCGATTACGGCAGCCATGCTGGCGAGCACGATCATGGGCACCAGACCCCACTCGGGCACCATGCGGTAGAGCGGATTCTCGAGGTGTTGCGGGTTGCCCAGCACCAGCGCGCCCTGCCCGAAATAATTCAGCACCAGTGCGGGCGATACGAAGGCCGTCCACGCAAGGCGGATCGGGCCTTTGCCGAAATGCCCCATGTCGGCATAGAGCGCCTCTGCACCCGTGAGAGCCAGCACCACCGAACCAAGCGCGATGTAGGCGACCATCGCGTGCTGCTGGAAAAGCTGCACTGCATAGAGCGGGTTCAGCGCCAGCAGGATCGAGGGCTCCTCGAGGATGCGCCACACGCCGAGCACCGCGAGCACCGCAAACCACACGCTCATGATCGGACCGAAGAAAGCCCCGACCGAGGCCGTGCCCCGGCGCTGTATGACAAAGAGCGCCGTCAGGATGCCGATCGCAACGGGCACAACGACGCTGTGCAGCGCGGGCGCGACAAGCTCCAGCCCCTCTACCGCGCTCAGTACCGAGACCGCCGGGGTGAGCATGCTGTCGCCGTAGAAAAGTGCCGCCGCAAAGATGCCGAGTACCGCGAGTACGGCAGACAGACGCGGGTTTTCCGTGGCGCGCGTGGCGAGCGCCAGCAGCGAAAGCGTGCCGCCTTCGCCGCGGTTGTCGGCACGCATCATGAAGATCACGTACTTCAGCGTGACCACCAGCGTCACCGACCAGAAGATCAGCGACAGCACGCCGAAGATTTCGGCGCGCCCGGGTTCCAGACCGTGGGTCTCGTTGAAGCATTCCTTGAAGGCGTAGAGCGGGCTGGTGCCGATGTCTCCGTAGACCACGCCCATCGCGCCAAGCGTGAGGGCACCGGTACGGGGAGGCTGCGACTGCATGAGGCTCTCTCGTGGAATGCGCGCCCGGGAGCATCCCGGGCGCGATTCCCGCAGCTTAACCGATCGCCTGCGCGGGAGACATGAAGCCGAGACCGAGCGCCTCGGCCACGGCCTGATAGGTGACCTTGCCGTGATGGATGTTGAGGCCGTTCAGCAGGTGAGGGTCTGCCGCCAGCGCCTTGCGGTAGCCCTTGTCGGCCAGCGCGATCGCGAAGGGCAGCGTGGCGTTGTTCAGCGCGAAAGTGGAAGTGCGGGCCACCGCACCCGGCATGTTCGCCACGCAGTAGTGCACCACGTCGTGCTTCATGTAGGTGGGTGCGGCATGAGTGGTGGCGTGGCTGGTCTCGAAGCAGCCGCCCTGATCGATCGCCACGTCCACCAGCACCGAGCCCGGACGCATCGCCTTCACCATCTCTTCCGTGACCAGCTTGGGCGCCGCAGCACCCGGCACCAGCACGGCGCCCACTACCAGATCCGCGCCCACCACGTAGCGCTCGAGCGCCTCGCGCGTGGCGTAGATGGTGTTCAGCATGCAGCCGAACTGCATGTCGAGTTCCTTCAGGCGGTTCAGGGATTTGTCGAGCACCGTGACGTGGGCTTCCAGGCCCATCGCCATGCGGATCGCGTTGGTGCCCACGACACCGCCGCCGATCACCACCACCTTCGCCGCTTCCACGCCAGGCACGCCGCCCAGCAGCATCCCGGAGCCGCCCTGCTCTTTCTCGAGGCAGTGCGCGCCGGCCTGTATGGACATGCGCCCCGCCACCTCGCTCATGGGCGAGAGCAGCGGCAGGGTGTTGCCGGAACCCGTGACCGTCTCGTAGGCGATCGCCACGCAACCGGAATCGAGGAGTAGCTTCGTCTGCTCCGGATCAGGCGCGAGGTGCAGATAGGTGAAGAGCACCTGCCCTTCGCGGAGCATGCGGCACTCGTGGGGCTGCGGCTCTTTGACCTTCACCACCATGTCGGCGCGGGCAAAGACCTCGGCGGCGCTGCCGACGATCTCGGCCCCGACGCGGCGGTACATCTCGTCGCTGAGACCGATGCCGGCGCCGGCATTGGTCTCGACGATCACCTGGTGTCCGTGGTGGATCAGTTCGCTCACGCTGCCGGTGGTGAGACCGACGCGGTATTCGTGGGTTTTGATTTCCTTGGGTACGCCGACCAGCATGGTTGCTTCTCCTGTGTGGGGTGTGCCGCGGGGCTCCGCGCCAGACGCACATCAAGTCTAGGAGGGTGATCGCAGGAAGATTTTTCTTGTTTCCGGGTTCTCTGGAGGATTTTCCTGTGAAATCATCCGTTCACAGGATTTTCCCCTGACCTATAGCCGTGCCATGAGCAACCAGAGCCTCAATAGAATCGACCGGAATATCCTGCGCGTGCTGCAGGAGGACGGGCGCATCAGTTATACCGAACTCGCCCGCCGCGTGGGCTTGAGCACCACGCCCTGTATCGAGCGCGTGAAAAGGCTGGAGCGCGCGGGGATCCTGCGGGGTTTCACGGCCGTGCTGGATCCCGAGGCACTGGGCGCGGGGCTGGTTGTGTTCGTGCAGATCCGGCTCTCGCGCACGGCGCAGGACATCTTCGCCCAGTTCAAGGAGGCCGCCGCGCAACTGCCCGAGGTACAGGAGTGCTATCTGGTCTCGGGCAACTTCGACTACCTGATCAAGGCCCGCGTGGCCGACATGAACGCCTACCGCGTGTTCCTGGGGGAATCGCTGCTCTCGCTCCCCGGCGTGCAGGAATCGACCAGCTACGTGGTGATGGAAACCGTCAAGGAAACCCTGCAGGTCGCCCTGCGCTGAGGAACACGCCCATGCACGCCCACCCCTTCCGAATCGAGATCCCCGAGGGGCTGCTGCAGGACATGCGCAGCCGCCTGCGCCACACGCGCCTGCCGGGCGATTTCGGCAACGCGCAGTGGAACTACGGCGTGGAGCAGGACTGGCTCGCTGGCATGCTGCGGTACTGGGCCGAGGACTACGACTGGCGTGCAGCAGAGGCCGCGATGAACACGCTGTCGCATTTCAGGGTGGATATCGACGGCATCCCGATCCACTTCGTGCATCTGCGCGGCACGGGCAGCGGGCACACGCCGCTGATCCTTACGCACGGGTGGCCGTGGTCCTTTCTCGACTGGGTGGAGGCGGGGCGCAGGCTCGCAGACCCTGCCGCCTTCGGCGGTGATGCGGCGCTCGGCCGCGATGTGGTGATCCCTTCGCTGCCCGGCTTCGGTTTTTCCGCGCCGCTGCACCAAACCGGCATCGGGCCTACGCAGGTCGCGAGGCTGTGGCTGCGGCTGATGACCGAGGTGTTGGGCTATGCGCGCTTCGGCGCCGCAGGCGGTGACTGGGGCGCGATGGTCACTTTGGAGATGGGCTGCCACTACCCAGAGCCACTCGAAGGCGTGTACCTCAC
>CAIXOY010000608.1 GCA_903921135.1 uncultured Gammaproteobacteria bacterium | reverse complement strand
TCGTTGGTCCACGCGGCCACTTCCACGGGGCGACGCGTGCGGATGCCGTGATCGTTCAGTACGCGCACCACCTCGAGGCCCGCGAGCACACCGTAGAGCCCGTCGAAACGTCCGCCGGTGGCCTGGGTGTCGATGTGGCTCGAGGCCAGCACGCTGGCCGCTGCAGGATCGTCGCCCTCGCGCCGTGCGAAGAGGTTGCCGATGCCGTCCACGCGCACGCTGCAGCCGGCCTCACGGGCCCACTGGCAGAACAGATCCCGCCCGGCCTTGTCCTCGTCGGTGAGTGCCTGGCGGTTGCAGCCGCCACGCTCTGTGGCGCCGATGGCATTGAATCGCGCGAAGCTCTGCATCAGGCGCTCGCGGTTGACCCGCAAGGCCTCCTTGGCGGTGGTGTTTGCCATGTACTGCGCCCCGATTGCGATGTGGCCGGATCATACCCGAGGCCTTCCGCGCTCGTGTATGGTCGCTCCTGCCCCTTCGGGGATAGACCATCATGCGGCTCGCGGGGATACTCTGCGTCACCGCCTGATCGTTCCTATTCGTCAGGGAATGAGCACCTCCCTGCCTTGCCGGAGTCTTCGCTTGCATATGCATCTGCGCGCTTTCCTGTTGCTTGGCTGTGCGCTGGCCTTGATGGCATGCGCTCCCAAACCCGCGCCCGCGCCTCTGGTCGCCGCGGTGGCGTCCTCGGACGCGCTGCGCCCCGTGGGCGAGGGTGCGGTGGCAGGTTGGCTGAATGCCGCGGGTGGCCACAGCTGGCGGGGCATTCCCTACGCTGCCGCGCCGGTGGGCGAATTGCGCTGGAAGCCGCCGCAACCTGCCGCACCGTGGCAAGGCGCGCGTGAGGCACTGCAGCCCGGCAGCCCCTGCATACAGTACGGCTGGGCGATGGGCGGCGTGGGCAGCGATGGCTCGCACGAGGGCAGCGAGGATTGCCTGTATCTGAACATCGACGCACCGCGCATGGACGCGGCGCGTGCCGCGGGCGCGAAACTGCCCGTGATGGTGTGGATCCACGGCGGCGCGAACACCGTGGGCCATGCAGCCGGTTACGACGGCGCGCGGCTCGCGGCCACGCAGGACGTGATCGTGGTGGGCATCAACTACCGGCTGGGGCCTTTCGGCTGGTTCGTGCTGCCCCGTGGCGCCAGCGCTGAGGCGCCCGATCCGCTCGAGGGCTCGGGCAACTGGGGCACCTTGGACACAATTGCCGCTCTGCGCTGGGTGCAGCAGAACATCGAGGCCTTCGGCGGCGACCCGGGCAATGTCACGGTCTTCGGCCAGTCCGCAGGCGGCACCAACGCGCTCGCGCTGCTGGTCTCGCCCATGAGCGAGGGGCTTCTGCAGCGGATGATCGTGCAGAGCCTCGGCTTCGGGCTGGCCCAGATGCCGCGCGTCAGCCACTACACGGATGATCCTGAGCCCGGTGGTGTGTGGAGCAGCGCCGAGATCCTGCTGAAGGCGCTGGTGCAGTCGGGCCGCGCGGGCGATCGCGCAGCAGCGCGCGCACTCGCAGACACGATGAGCGCGGAAGAGATCGCCGCTTTTCTGCGCGCTCTGGACCCCTGGACTTTCTATGCGCTCTACCACCCCTCGAACATCGAGACCGATCTCTTCCCCACCGTGATCCAGGACGGAACGGTGCTGCGCAAGGGCCCGGTGGACGAGTTGCTGGCCGATCCCGCGCGGCATCTCTCGGTGCCCACCATGCTGGGTGTGACGCGGGACGAACCGAAGCTCTTCATGGCGTTTGATCCGCGTCTGGTCGGGAAGGTCGCGGGCGCGCCGCTGTGGATCCGTGATCCGGAGGCCTACGATCGGGAGGCGCATTACCGGTCGCTGCTCTGGCGCGCCAACGGCGTCGACCGCCCGGCGCGCGCACTGGCTGCGGCCGGTACGCAGGCCTTCGCTTACCGCTGGGACTGGCGCGACGAAGGCCGTCTGTTCGGCCTGATCGACGGCAGCCGCCTGATCGGCGCGGCGCACGGATTGGAGATTCCTTTCGTCTTCGGCTCCTTCGAGAACTGGCCCGGGCAGGAGGTGCTTTTCAGCGAAGAAAACCGCGCGGGCCGCGAGTCATTGAGCGAAGCGATGATGTCCTACTGGGCAGCTTTCGCGGCAACGGGTGACCCCGGGCAGGGGCGCCGTGGCGATCTGCCGCGCTGGCCGCAGTGGCGCGCGGGCGCGGAATCGCCCGGATACCTCGTCTTCGACATTGCGCAGAACGGCGGCATCCGCACCGCGAACGAGCCTGCCTCGCGCGAGGCCGTGGTGGCCTTGATGGAGCGTCAGGAACCGGACTCGCCGGAGGCCTGCGCGATGTTCTCGGCCACCTTCCGCAGCAGCGTCGATGCCTGGGCCGATGCCGCCTGGCAGCGCTTCAAGAACGGGTATTGCGCCGGATTGCCGGGCGCGAAACGCGTGTCGCGCTAGCTGTCGACGACGAGGACATGGAGTTCGATCGGGCCGTGTACGCCGGTCGCGAACTGCATCCCGATATCCCCGCTGGACGAGGGGCCTGACACCAGGCTGAGCGCCCGCGGCGTGTTGTTGCCGAAGCTCTGGCGCACCCGTGCCCACATGTCTTCGAGGTTCGGCAGCACATCTGCCGCGCGCAGCAGCACTACCAGACGGTCGCAGAGGAAATTCATCGCCATCGGGGCGCCTGCACGCGGATGGAGCAGCACGCTGCCGGTTTCAGCCACTGCCGCGATCGCCGTGGTGACCGCGAGTCCCTCGATGCGGCCTGCGTGCGCGACAGCGGTAGCGCGGATCGTGAGGCCTGGCAGGGCGAGGATCCGCGCGAGCCAAGGGTCTTCTGCGATCAGCACGGCTGAGGGCTCGTCTCGGGCCATGGCGGCCAGCCACGCGCGCGCTGCATCCGCGTTCCCGACCCGGCTGCACTGGCCTCCCTGCGCACGCAGCCGCGTCATGAAATGCAGCACCGCATCGTCCGCGACGCGCACGCGTGGGCGTGTGGCAGCGAGTGCCGCGAAGGCGTTGTCGCGGGCACTCACAGGCGATGCTCTCCGCTCTTGCCCTGCTGGCGGCGTTGCCAGCGGCTCATGAAGGTTTCCGCTTCCGGCGCCGGCAGGCTGCGGCCCTCGACCCAGCCGCGCAGCAGGGGTACGCGCCGTGTCAGGTCGGGATGTTTGCCGAGAAACGCGAGCGCAGAGCGCGCGATACCTGAACTCAGGCGATAGAGCCACGGCGAGCGGAAAGCCGCCATGGCCGCACCGATGCCCCAGCGCCATTCGCGTGGCGTGATGCCCGCCGTGGCAGCGTCGTCGCGCAATTGCCGCAGATGCTCCGGTAGCGGAATGCGCATCGGGCAGGTCTCTTCGCAGCGGCCGCAGGATGTGCAGGCGTTGGGCAATTCGGGCGCGCGCTCCAGCCCCGTCATCAGCGGCGTGAGCACCGAGCCCATCGGCCCCGGATACACCCAGCCGTAGGCGTGGCCGCCCACGTGTCGATAGACGGGACAGTGGTTCAGGCAGGCGCCGCAGCGGATGCAACGCAGCATGCTGCGGTACTTGCCGGCACGCATGGCGCGGCGGCCGTTGTCGAGCAGGATCACGTGGAAAGCCGTGGGGCCGTCGGGCTCTTCGCCCCTGCGCGGGCCGTTGTAGAACGTGGTGTAGGCGCTGGTGATCTGGCCGGTCGCGCTGCGGCACAGCACGCGGTGCAGGGCGCTCGCGTCTTCCATCGTCGGCACGAGCTTCTCGATGCCTGCGATCACGATGTGCAGCCGTGGCAGCGTGCTGCACAGGTCGCCGTTGCCCTCGTTGGTCACCAGCATGATCGCGCCGTTCTCCACCACCAGCGCATTCGCCCCGGTGATGCCGGCATCGGCCTCGAGGAAACCCTGCCTCAGCATGTGGCGCGCTTCCCGCACCATCTGCGGCACATCACCGAGATCGCGCTCGCCGAGGTCGTGCTTTTGCCGGAAGAGCTCAGCTACCTGCGCCTTCGATTTGTGCAGCGCGGGGCCGATGATGTGGCTGGGCGGTTCGCCGGCCTGCTGGATGATGTACTCGCCGAGGTCGGTCTCGAGTACCTCGATGCCTGCGCCCTGCAGCGCGTCGTTCAGGTTGGTCTCTTCGCCCACCATCGACTTGCCCTTGATCACCTTGCGCGCGCCGGCCTGCGCGCAGAGCGCAAGCACGATGCGGTTCAGGTCGTCCGGGCCAGCGGCGTGGTGTACGGCGCCGCCGCGCGTTTGCACGGCGCGCTCGAAATCCGTGAGGTAGGTTTCGAGGTGGTCGAGCACGTGGTCTTTCATGGCCACCGCGTAGTCGCGCAGGGACTCGAACTCGGGTGTCTGGTCGATGGCGGCTTGCCGCAGTGCGGGCAGGAAAGTGGATACCGCGCCCAGTACGGGCTTGAGCTGCGCATCGCTGAGCGCAATGCGGCTGTTCTGCAGGAAATGCTCGCTGGTGTGCTGCATCAGAGGGGCTCGCGGTCTGGACGCGGAGCTTGAAGGGGCTCTGGCGGTGGGGTCCGCAGAGCAGTTTGTGGTGCAGTGGTTGGCGCAGCTGGCTGTCCGGTGTCGCGGGCATGGCCCGCTCCCAC
>CAIXOY010000607.1 GCA_903921135.1 uncultured Gammaproteobacteria bacterium | reverse complement strand
CGGTGCCCCGCTCGGGAGGGATGTGCTGGAGCACGATGAAGGAGTTCACGAAGTCGAACTCGCCCTCCGCCTGCGACAACAGGTCGTCGCTGGCGAGCACGCGCGCGTTCAGTACGCCGACACTGCGCAGGTTCGCCTCTGCGATCTCGCGCATGCGCGGCGCGATGTCGAGGCCGATGGCCTCGGTGGAGTGGGCTGCGATCGGTATCAGGAGTCTCCCCACGCCGCATCCGAAATCGAGCGAGCGGGCGGGAGAGAAGCCGGCGTCGATGTGGCGCCGGATGAAGGCAAAGGTGTTCTCCACAAAGGCCTTTCCCGAGTCGAAGAATGTCTGACGGGCCCCGTCCGACAGTTCCTCTCCGCGGAAATCCTCAACGCTCAGGACGCCCCAGTACGGGTCGGTCTCTGCGATCGTGGTCCAGTCCTTGTCGGTGTCGCGCATTCATTCACCCGTGTTGGTCCCGCGCTCTGAACGCGGATTCAGTGTGATGCCGCCAACGGAATTGTCCGATCTGCGGTGGCATCCCCAAGAGACGCCCCGATCTCCTGCAGCCGCTCTGCGTACGCGCGCCCGACAACTGCCGCATCGTACTGCGCGCGGATCGTGGCGGCGGCGCGTTTGCCGAGGGCGCTGGCAAACTCGGGGTCCTCCACTAGTCGGCGCATGTGTGCCGCAGCAACAGAGGGATCCGGATCGGCCCAGACTTGCCCGTCCCATCCCGGGTACTCGCCTTCGCGCACCGGCACCAGCGTCGAGCCCACCAGGCAGGCGTTGTCTTCGCGGCAGAAGTCGAGGTTGCCTGAGTACGCGGTCACAACCACGGGCTTGCCGAGCAGCATGGCCTCGGCGGGCCCGCGTCCGAAGCCTTCCGAGCGGTGCAGCGAGACGAAGGCGTCGCAGGCTGCCATCAGCCCGGTGATTTCCTCCCGGCCCAGCGTCCGGTCCACCAGCAGAATGCGGGGATCGAGGTGTGCGATCTCGTGCAAGCGCCGGGCTGCGTGGTTGTCGTCTTGCGCGTTCAGTGTTTTCACGACCAGCGACACGGGTTCGTCGCCCTGCGGGAAGGCGATCTGGAATGCTCGGATGGCGGCCTCGGGGTTTTTGCGCGCCGAGAAAGACCTGAAATCGAAGCTCGTGAAAAACAGAAAACGATCGGGCGGCAGCCGGAAGCTCAGGCGATCGAGCCCGGGCGGCGGGGCCGGCAAGGCCACCGCCATCGGCATCAGCCGTACGGGCTTGGGCGAGCGCTTGGCGAAGGCGGCACGGGCGAACTCGGTGGCGGCCCAGATTTCGTCGTACATCCCGAAGGCGTGCATCCATTCCTCGGGGAAATCGGACAACTCCCACGCCCAATAGCCGATGTGCCAGCGCGCCGTGACCCCCATGCGCCGCATCCAGACATGATCTTCGAGCGCGGTCTCCGCGTTCAGGTGGGAGATCACGATGTCGGCGTGGATCGGGGGGGCGAGGGGAACGGTATCTCCGCGGTTCAGCAGGCTTGCGCGCAGGCTGCAGGCCGCAAGCGCGCTGGCGGTCATCCGGGCGTCCTCTCCACGCCCGGTGGGGGATCCGGGGAAACCGATCAATAGCAGGGGCTCCCGCATGCAGAGGGCGCGAGGTGTTTCGGCCAGCGGTTCGGGTGTCGTCATCAGGTGTTGGCACTCTGCCCGGCCAACGGCGTCAAACCACGCCTGCAGGGCCTGTATGCCCGCGGGGCTGCTCGTGTCGATGCTTTCCCTGAGATCTGCACGCGCGGCGTGCACGAGTCGTAGCAGGTTCGGTAGCGCGGGGCCTCCCGTCTCGGTAGTCCCGGAGCCGGTGAGCCATGCGTTCACGTCGGCAGGGACAGGGATTCTCTCCAGTCCGTGGGCGGCGCGCCCCGCGAGCAGGTACCAACCGAGCATGCCGAGGCGCCCCTGGATATCCTGTAGCGGATAGGCCGCCCGGACGTCGGCGCGCCAGGCATGGAGCAGACGTGCAATCCGGGGTAAGGGGGGCTCACCGTGCCGGGGTTCCGGGTCGGTGTTCAGCCAGACCAGGTCTTCTTCCAGCGTATTGGCCGGCAGGTGTGATGCCAGGGGCCATCGGCACAGCGCGAACGCGACGATGCGCGTGGCGT
>CAIXOY010000606.1 GCA_903921135.1 uncultured Gammaproteobacteria bacterium | reverse complement strand
GTGGTCAAGATCGGCCCCTGAGTCGGGATGGCATCACATAAGGCTCTGTTCCTGAAGCGTTTTCAAGATCAGGTCTGAGGTTCGGAGCTTTCTGCGCCAACTGGCACGCAGCCTGCTAAGGGTGACTGGCCAGCACGCTCCGGAGATCCGCATGAACACCAAACCCTTGTCCGGGATCCGCGTCCTCGACCTCACCCATATGCTCTCCGGCCCCTACGGCACCATGATCCTCGCTGACCTGGGCGCCGAGACGATCAAGGTGGAGCCACTGACCGGGGAGGGCACCCGTGCCCTGCTGGCCAGGGACCCCAAAAACTCGCTGGGCGGGATGGGCGCCTACTTCCTGACCCTCAACCGCAACAAGCAGAGCGTCTGCGTTGACCTCAAGTCCACGCAGGGGCTGGAGCTCTTCTACCAGCTCGCCGAAACGGCTGATGTAGTGGTCGACAACTTCAGCGCCGGCGTCACCCAGAAGCTCGGCATCGATTACCCGCGGCTGGCTGCGCGCAACCCGCGCATCATCACGGCAACGATCTCGGGCTTCGGCAGCGACGGCCCGCGTTACCAGCGCCCGGCCTTCGATCAGGTGGTGCAGGCGATCGGTGGCGGGATGTCGATCACGGGCGCGGATCCGGAGCACCCGACGCGCGCCGGGATCCCGATCGGGGACCTTGGCGGCGGCATGTTCGCGGTGATGGGCATTCTGGCCGCACTGGTCGAGCGCAACCTGAGCGGCCGCGGCCAGCACGTCGACATTTCGATGCTCGACTGCCAGATCTCGATGCTGAACTACATGGCGACCATGCATTTCCTCTCGGGAGAGGACCCGCACCCGATCGGGAATGCCCACTTCGTGCATGTGCCCTACAACACCTTCAAGACGGCCGACGGCTTCATCGTGATCGCCGTGATATTCGACCAGTTCTGGGACAACCTCTCCGAGATGCTTGGTGACCCGGAACTGCAGCGCGAGGAGTTCCGCGGCCAGCCCGGGCGGCTCGCGGCCAAGGGTTTCATCGAGGAACGCCTGAACGCGGTTTTCGCCACCAACACCTCGGCCCACTGGCTGGCGGCGCTGGAGCGTGCTCGCATACCCTGTGCGCCGGTCAACCGTTTCAGCCAGGCCCTCTCGGACTCGCAGGTGCTGCACCGCAACATGGTGGTGGAGTTGCGGCACCCCAACGGAGAGAGCACTCGCGGCCCCGGCAATCCGATCAAGCTCTCGCGCACGCCCGGCGAGGACTTCAGCGCCCCGCCCTTGCTGGGGCAACACACGCGGCAGGTGCTGGGCAGCCTGCTGGGCATGCCGGCAGAAGAGCTCGACCGGCTTGCCTCGAACGGAGTGATTGCATGAGCCGCGAGAAAGTCATCGTCAACGACGTGGGCCCGCGTGACGGGCTGCAGAACCAGGCGCGCAGCCTCTCTCCCGAGGAGCGTATCTCCCTGATCCGCGCGCTCTTTGCGGCGGGCCTCACACATATCGAAGCGGGCAGCTTCGTCTCGCCCAAGGCCGTGCCGCAGATGGCGGGCGCCGATAAGGTGCTGGCGGGTTTCACGCCGGAGGAGCGCGCGCAACTGAGCGTGCTGGTGCCGAACGAGAAGGGCTATGCACTGGCGCGTGCTGCCGGTGCCACGCGCGTGGCGCTGGTGCTCTCTGCCACCGACACCATGAGCCTGAAAAACATCGGCATGGACGCGGCGAAAGTGCTGGACGTGGCGCGCGGCATCATTGCCCGAGCGCGCGAGGAAGGCGTGATCGTGCAGGGCTATATCTCGGTGGCCTTCGAGTGCCCCTTCGAGGGCGCGGTGGACCCGACAGTCACGGAGCGCCTTACGGACGCCTTGCTGGTGGCGGGTGCCCACGAGGTGGCCATCGCAGATACCATCGGCGCGGCGAGTCCGGCGGCGGTGCATGCGCTGATGCGCCGGCTCGTGGCGCAGCACGGTGCGGCGGCGCTCTCGGGCCATTTCCACGACACCCGCGCCATGGCCGTTGCCAATTGCTACGCGGCGCTCGATGCCGGCATCCGCAAATTCGACAGCTCGATTGCCGGGCTGGGTGGTTGCCCCTTCGCGCCGGGCGCGTCGGGCAATGTGGCCACCGAGGATGTGGTGCTGATGCTCGAGGCGTGTGGCATGGATACGGGTGTGGATATGCCGGCTCTGCTCGCGGCTTCAAAGCTTGCGCAGGAGCTCACCGGCAGCGCGCCGGGGCCGCGGGCGCAGGGGTGGTTCCGCAAGCGGTATGCGGCGTGATGCGGTAGCGGGCCATGCCCGCGACAGGTGATCCGATGTGGGAGCGGGCCATGCCCGCGACAATGCAGCAGACGGGAGACTGAACGATGAGCTACAGATTGGGCGTGGACGTAGGCGGCACCTTCACCGACCTTCTCCTCCTCGACGATGACACCGGCGCCACCTTCACCGCCAAGGTGCCCTCCACCCCGGAGGATTCCTCCATCGGCGTGCTGAACGGCATCGCCGCGATCTGCGAGGAATCCGGCATCTCGCCGCGCAGCATCGCGCGTGTGATGCACGGCACCACCGTGGCCACCAACGCGGTGCTTACGGGCCGCGGCGCGCGCGTGGGCCTCGTCACCACCGACGGTTTCCGGCAGGTACTGCAAGTCGCTCGCTCCTTCTGCCCCGGCGGCTTGGGCGGCTGGGTGAGCTTCGTGAAGAAGCCGCTGCTCGCGCCGCTGGAGCTCACCGTCGAAGCCGACGAGCGCGTCGACGCGCAAGGCAAGGTGCTCCGCGAACTCGACCGCGCGCAACTGCGCACCCAGCTCGAAGGCCTCAAGGCGCGTGGCACGGTGCAGGCGC
>CAIXOY010000605.1 GCA_903921135.1 uncultured Gammaproteobacteria bacterium | reverse complement strand
GGGTTGGCTGCGACCGAATCGCGCAAGGCTGTCTCGGCGGCTGCCATATCACCGGTACGGGCAAGATAGAGCGCGAGCGTTTTGCGGTAGTCGAGGTTGGCAGGCCTTGCCGCAATCAATTCCCTCAGCACACCGACCGCCTCCGGAACCTGATCCTTCCCGGCATGGACGCGGAATTTGATCATCCGAAGCGTATCGGCATCCGGGAAGCGCGGGATGGCATCGACCAGAACGTCGAGTGCCCGCGGAGTGTCCTCGCGCTGGATCAGCATGCCGGTGAAGGCAACGACGATCTCCAGGTCCTCGGGATGTGCTTTGTAGAGTTCCCCGAGCATGGTGAAAGCCTCGTCAGACTTTCCCTGACGGGCACGGATCAGTGCATCGAGCAACTTGCCTTGGGGGTTCGCCGGCTCGAGAGCTACAGCCTTGTCCAGATTTTCCCGGGACTTGTCGAGTTCGCCGCTCATCAGGAGAAGCTTGGAGAGTCCGCGGAACGCGGCGGCACTCTTGTCATCGATTTCAGACGCCTTGGATAGCGCTCCGTACATCTGCTGGAACTTTGCCTGGGCCTCGTATGTGTCGGCGAGCAGCAGGTAGGCGCGAGCGCTCCTGTCGTCGATCTTGAGCGCATTACGAATCTGTATCTGGGCCTTTTCCAGCTGCTTCTCGGTAATCAGTTTCTGGGCACTATCGAGGTACTCACCCACTTTCTCCTCGGAGCTTTGGCACGCTGCGAGGGCAAGCACGCACGACAATGAAAGAATCCTTGCCAGAATGGGCCAGTCGCGCATTGTGATTACTCCTTGAATACGGGTTGCTGCCATGCGGGCACGAGAGCGCATGAACGATCCTGAAGGGTCAGGGTTGCTTTGGGGATAGTCACTAGTCCGGAACATATTCGGGCAAGACCGGCATCATCTGGTAAGCGAACTCCTGCAAACGGCGTTCGGCGGCATCCTCGGACTCCCCGGGCAGAATAGGGGTTGTCAGCCGGACCAGCGCGCCGTCGGTCCTGTTGTGCCTGACCGCGTCCAGAAATATGTACCACTTCATGTGGAATTCATTGGCCAGCGTCCTGCCACGTTGCTGGAACCAGTAATAGACAAGCTGCTTCGACAAGCCTTTGCGTATGACAGCCCGGTTGTAAGTGAGTGTTGATGCAGACGCAGTGCTGAAGGGGAACTCTCGCCGGGAAATCGACCCGATCTCCCAACCGCCGGCCGGAATGCAGACCTCAGGGGAGTGCACGGAAGCGCCCTGATGCTGGGTTTCGTAGTAGGCCACATAGAAATTGACCTGTGCCTGGGGGTCAGCGGACGAATAGTCCGCAATGACATAGTCGCTCAACTCCAGCGTCCGGAGCGTATCTGCCTCCAGGCGCCCCTGATGACCCGACCAGTCACCGACACGGTCCGGGAAAAGCACGAGGGGCTTGCGCAGCGGCTTCTGCTGCTCGCGTCCGCCGGCAACTGCAGCCACAGCGGCAGCCGTGACGATGATGAGCACGCACACCAGAAGGGGTTTCGAGAGCGGACGCCGGCTGAACGCGGCTCCCGCGGGGAATCGCTCGACTTCGTCGAGGCCGAACGCCGCACGGAAGGACATGCGTCTGCCCACCTTGGTGAGTGCCCACATCTCGAGAAACAGCAGGGCAAGGCAGGCACCGAAAATGCTCCAGCCTTCGAAATCGTGCATGAAACCCTCGGCCATATGGATGCCGAAGTTGTCCACGAGTATGCCGATCACCCCGATGCGGAAACTGTTCATCAGGACAGTGATGGGAATGGTGGACAGGAACACCACCACCCGCTTCCATCGTTCGACCCTGTAAATGACCGCACAGATGAAACCGAAACTCATCAACGAGAACAGGTAGCGCAATCCACTGCAGGCCTCGGCTACCTGAAGTTTGTAGATACCGAGGTCGATGACGTTGCCTTCAACGAAAACAGGAATGCCGGCGAGCTTGATCACGCCCACGCCAAGTTGGGTGGACAGCATCTGGAGCTTGATCGACAGGGTGACCTGAACAAACGCAGGAAGCGGGATGGCGAAGAACAGCAGGATCAGCGGAACCCGGATGAACTTGACGCCGCACCACCCGAAAAGCGCGAGCGAAATGCCGAACAGTGCAAGGATGAACGCGTACTGTTCCAGCAGCCAGAGATTGCTGATGTCCCCCACCAGAAAAGCGGCGCAGGCCACCACGAGTACCGCTGCGCCGGCCCACGACGGCCTGAATTCCGTTCGCGAAATCGCCACCCTGTCCTGCCACAGGAAGTAGGCCGCTATCAGCGGCAAGAGGAACCCGTGCCCGTACTCTTCGCGGGTCGACCAACGAACGTAGAGATCGGCGAGACCGTCCCTGAAGGCGAAAGCGATAAGGACGCCTACCAGGGCTATGACAAGGATGCCCGCCGGGCCTTGCTTCCAGTAGGGGTGCGTTTGCTGTGCGGGAGCATCCATGTCTCAGTCGGCCTCCGCCATGTCTATTCCCTTTATGTCGAGCACCATCAGACGCAAACGCTCGTCCGAAGAGTCCCGCTCCGAACGCCCCGCCTGCTGCCTGATCAGGCGCTTGCTCTTGATCACTTCCATGACGATCTCGCAGGTGATGGGCTTTGCTTCTTCTGCAAACCCGTACACAAGTGCCATATCACAAATGTTGTTGATGGCCCGGGGGACACCCCTGCTGAAGTAGTACACCACTGCCGACGCATAGAGATCAAACAGGCCGTCATGGCCGCCGGCAGTCCGGATGCGGTGGTCGATGTAACTGCGGGTCTGGGCAAGATCCAGCGCCGTTATGTGGTGTTCGACGGAGATGCGCTGCGCGAACTGGGCCAGTTCCGGCCTCATCAGCGTTTGCTGCAACTCGGGTTGCCCGACGATGACCAGTTGCAACAACAACTCGTCACCGATGTTCATGTTCGACAGCAAACGCAGTTCTTCGAGTGTCTCGACGTCCATGTTCTGGGCTTCGTCGACGATGAGGACAACGCGCCGCCCCTGAAGGAATTCCGTCGCCACGAAGTCGATGAGCTGCTGGTACATCTCGACCTTGTCGGTGTGTTTGCGCTCCAGCCCGAAGGCCGACAGGATCCACGTGAGCAGGTCACCGAAATTGCGATGGGTGTTGGTGATGACCCCAACTGTCACATCGCCGCCGATATGTTTGAGGATGTGGCGAATGAGGGTGGTCTTGCCCGAGCCTATCTCGCCCGTGATGAGGGTGAAACCGGCCTGGCTGCCCAGACCGTATTCGAGCATGGCAAGCGTCACGGCGTGCTGCTTGCTCAGATACAGGAAGTCCGGATCGGGCGTCAGCGAGAAGGGCCGCCGGTTCAGACCGAAAAAAGCCTCGTACATGGGGTTTAGCCGGAATCAGCCAGTGGCGCCATAGTGGTAATAGGCCGAGCCGCTTCCCGCGTCACCCTTGTTGAGCACCCACCCGAGGAAGTTGGTTCCCTGCATCAGCCGCCTAGCCTCCTGTAACTCCTCTGCCGTGTTGCGTCCGTTCTCGACCACGAGGAGCGCGCAATCAAAGTTGTGCAGGAATGCGAGGGCATCCCCCGTCGCGAGCAAGGGGGGCAAGTCGAAGATCACGATCCTCGACGCATAGCGGTTGCGAAGCTCGGGCAGGAGTTCTTGCATGCGCCGGCTGCTGAGCAGCTCAGTGGAGTTCTGTGCCGAACCCCGGCTGGGAAGCACCACGAGGCGTTCCACCCCGGGATTGACGAGCAAATCGCCCAGATCCGCCTTGCTGGCGAGGTATTCCGCCAAGCCATGTTCAACCTTGATACCGAAGTAGTCAGCAATTTTCGGACGGCGCAGATCCGCGTCGACCAGCAGGACACTCTGGTTCGAATCCAGTGCGATCGAGAGCGCCAGATTGGACGCGATGGTGGTTTTGCCCACTCCCGGCGTCGCACCGACGATGGCTACTGTCTGCCAGCCGTTCTCCCTCATGGGAAGCAGGACTTTGGTACGGAGAATCCGGAAGATGTCGGCGGTCTGGTCGTTGGCGTTCGCCGCAACGAGCCTGTTTTCGATCCAGTGGGACTGCTTGGCCAGCTCCACCTTGGTCTTGACGTAACGGATCCCGTCCAGAGGGGCATCGGGAACAGACGTCGACCCGGGAAGCCCGGACGTCGGTACCGGACTGTCTGCGTCCGAGGCAAGAGCGGGAACAGAGACATCCGGCGCGGGCTTTGCCTCGGCGGCGGAGATTGCATTCCCTTGCGTCGCCTCCTGCTGCGCACGCGCTTTGGCCAAGGCTTTTTCAATCAGTTCCATCTCTCCTCCTGGAAGTCAGTGCGCTGCCCGCTGGTCACTACAGCCGGGCCAATTTGGACGTGAGGGTATAGAACAGAAGATCGAGATCGATGACGAAAAAGTGGATCAGGAGCAGGCCCACCAGCAGGGCCGCCATGATGGCCAGACCAAGCAAGAGCCACTTGCGCTTGCGGTCCGAATAATCGGTGCTTGTCTCGATAAGAGGCACGGTCACCAACGGAGGGCTGCCCAATGCTGCCGCAATGGCGCG
>CAIXOY010000604.1 GCA_903921135.1 uncultured Gammaproteobacteria bacterium | reverse complement strand
CCACCAGCAGCCGCCACAATTTTTGCCTTGTCTTCGGCAATGCTTGAGAACAGCTCAACTGACACAGGTGATTGCAATTTGATATCAGATAAAGCGATCGTGGCACTTGGCGTGCTTTGTCGGTCATACCCGCCCTGGCCAGGGCCACCAGCGCGTTGCTGCGTGTAGCCACCTCCGTAATTACTTGCCATGCTCATAGCTCCTTAACGTTGATGGTAAAAATGATTGAAAAGGGGAATGCGGTATCGCGTGCCCAGGGCGTTGATTCCTTTCTCGCCCAGCGCCACTGACAATTCTGTCTGCGCACGCTGTCGCCTCTCAGGGTCTCGAATTTTGTCGACCACGTACCGCCGTGTTCGGTAGGAAAACCGGCTGCGCCACATGGCGTGTTCAGGGTTGCTCTTGTCGCTGGACAGGTCGATGAGGTACATCAGGCCGTAAACGTAGCTCCGAGAAAGCTCGTAGTTTTCGCACACTTGGTCTAGTTGTACTTGCGCGGCTTGCACGAGCGCCCAGTCTGGCCAGCTCACCCTCGTTCCTCGCTGCCCGACGCGAGATGGTCGAGATCAATTTTGCACAGGTGATCGGCAAGGCCTGACGGGATGTCCGCCGGGCAGCAGATGGCGTCTGTCTGTCAGGCCGTTGGCTTGCCTTTGGCGGCGCTCTTGGCCTTGGGTGCTGCAGTCGCGGTTTTGCGCGGCTTCGTTGCCTGCCCTGAATCAAGCCCCCCGATGATGAGATCGGCATAGGTCTGGCCTATCTCGACCGCAGTCTCCGTGTATTCCCCGGGCCGGAACCAGCGGTTGCTCCAGTTCACCATGCCGAGGATGCCGTAGGCCACGATACGAGCCGGGCCCAGGTTCCGGAAGCTGCCGTCTGCATAGCCTTCTTCGATGATCGAGATCACCGCGCTGTCGTAGTCGCGGTTGATTTTCTGCATCTGGCGGGCCCACTTGCTCCGCTTCGCGCCCACATGACTCAGGTTCTCGCGGATGTAGATGTAGAGCAGCGGGTAGTGCCTGCCGTAACTCTCCATCAGCCTGGTGATCAGTGCGCGCAGCTTCTCGCGCGGGCTGTCGCCGCTTGCCTGGATCTGGCGCGCGATGGTGACGTTCTCTTCCGATGCCTCGCGGATCACTTCGTCGAAGAGCTCCTCCTTGCACGAGATGTAGTAATACAGCGAGGCGCGGTCGATGCTGAGTTCATCCGCCACGGCGCTGATGGTGGTGCCCTGGAGCCCGCGCTGGTTGAAGACGCGCGCGGCGGCAATGGCGATCTCCTTGCGGCGCTGCTGGTAGGCCGCCGCGCCATCCTGTTTTGCGGCGGCCCGGCGCTTGCCGATGCCGCTGGTCGGGTCTTTTTCCACGCTGGTCGATGCCTTGTTGTAATGCGATCCGGAAGAATAGCAGGGGCCTTCTCCGGCGGTGAAGTTTCAGGGCTGCCGCTGCGCGGAAGCGAGTTGCCGGAGCGCTCGGTAGAGACCGAGTTTGTCGGCGAAGATCCGTGCGCTCGCCACTTCGTCCTTGCCGATATCGAGCATGCCTGCCACCCGCAGCGTGATCGCACTGCCGAGGAGGGAAGCAGGAATATCGCTGAAGCCGCCCGCGTACACGCCGTAATGCGTGCCATGAAACGCTGCGCGCGAACCCGCACTGAACAACATGTCGATTTCGGTACGCGAGACCTCGATGAGCGCGTGGGCCGGAGGTTCCGGCGCGTCCGGCCGCGATTCCTGCGGGTAGTCGCCCAGTGCGTGGATGCCAGTGATCCAGGCGCTCGCAATGGCCTCGGCTGCCGCATCTGGTGCTGCTGGCGTCTGGTCCCAGGGCGCGGGATGTGGCGCTTCAACCACGTCGAATATGCAGCTGGAAAGCTGGCGCTTGCGGGCGATGTAGTCTTCCTCTGCCCAACCGCGCTGCAGCCGCTCACCGTCGGTGCGGAACATCGTGATGCCGCGCCAACTCGCGAGCCTGCCGCTGTCTTTCACCGAGGCACCGTGCTCGGTGAAGCGCATCGCACAGGCGTTCTGGCCGAGGATCACGTCGTGCACCGTCACGCATAGCCCCGGGAACTGTTCGAGCTGCGCACGGGTGGCAGGCAGGTACTCCGTGTCTCGCCCGTTGAAGACGACGCTACCGATATGCAGCCGGTAGTCCGGCGTCATGATCCGCTCCACCACGGAGGGATCGTGGCAGGTGAGGAAGTCAACCGCGAAGCCGCGCAGCAGACGTGCCACAGGATGGATGCCGGCGATGTGCGTAGTCATGGCGTGTTCGCCTTCGGCCAGTCCATCAGTCGCAGTTCACGCTTCAGGATCTTGCCCGAAGCGCTGCGGGGGAGTGTCTCGAGAAAGAAGACACTGGTCGGACACTTGTAGTGGGCGAGGCGTTCACGCGCGAAGCCGATCAGCTCGGCAGCGGAGAGTTGCGCGCCCGGCTTCGTGACGACGACGGCCTTGACCGTCTCTCCCCAGCGCTCGTCCGGTATGCCGATGACGGCGGTTTCCGCTACCGCGGGATGCTGATAGATCACGTTTTCGACTTCTGTCGGATACACGTTCTCGGCACCCGAGACGATCATGTCCTTGTAGCGGTCACGGATGTAGACGAAGCCGTCTGCGTCCTGGCTTGCAGCGTCACCCGTGTGCAGCCATCCGTCGTCGTCCACAGCCTCTGCTGTTGCCTCGGGTTTGTTCCAGTAGCCGCGCATGACCATGCCCGAACGTACGCGGATCTCGCCGACCTCGCCTTGGGGCACGCGCTGACCGGTGTGCGGATCAAAGAGCCCGAACTCCACCCAGGGCAGGGCTTTGCCGCAGGAGCGGAGTCGTCCCGCGTGCGGCCCGCCCGGATCGTGGTCTTCCGGGGCGAGTGTCACGACTGTGCCGCTCGTTTCCGTAAGCCCGTAGGCGTGGCTGAACCTGCAGCCGAAGACCGCCATCGCACGGAGCAACAGTGTTTCGCTGATGGGCGCGGCGCCGTAGATCATGAGTTCGAGACTGCCTAGCGGCATCTCGTCCACGCCAGGGGCATTTACCAGCGACTGGATGACGGTGGGCACGAAAAACGCGTGCGTCACGCGGTAGCGGGGGATGGCTTCGAGGATGGGTTCCGGGACCGGTGCTTGTAGCAACACCGTGTGTCCGCCCTGACTGAGCGCCATCATCCCGTAGCCCAGCCCGCCGATATGGAAGAGCGGCATGGCGACGAGATTCACGCTGCCTGCACTGAAGCCCCAGATCTGGCGCGCCATGCGTGCGCTTAACTGCAGGTTGCGGTGGCTGATCATCACGCCCTTGGGAAGACCGGTGGTCCCAGAGGTGTAGAGCATGGCCACCGTATCGTCAGTGCGTCCCGGGTGCTGCGGGTCTGCCTGAGTAGCCGCGTCGCGCCACGCGGCGTACGCAGTCTCGAGTTCGATCACCCGCGCGCCGTTTCCGGGAAGCAGTGAGCGTTGCTCCGCGCCCGCAATGATGAGCGCAGGTGACGCGTCCTGCAGGATGACGTCTATTTCGCGCGGCGAGAGTCGCCAGTTCAGCGCGATGAGAATGGTGCCGGCCTTGGCGCAGGCGAACGCAAGTTCGTAGAACGCCGGGCCGTTGCGTGCCAGCACGACCACACGATCACCAGGTGCGAGACCCGCTGCGAGGAGTGCATTGGCCACGCGGGAACTGCGCGCGTGCATCTCGCCGAAAGTGATGGTCTCGCCCTCGAAGCTCAGGCAGGGCGACGCAGGGTGGTGTGCGGCGTGCTCGCGGATGAGGTCGGCGAGGCTGAAGTCCATCGCGTGCTCCGGATTTCCGAGGGGCGCGCTCAGTAGCTGCGCGGCAGCCCCATGCTGTGCATGGCAATGTGGTTCAGGATCATCTCGCGGCTGACCGGTGCCGTGCGGTGCAGGCGTGCGATGAACCATAGATCCGCCAGCCCGTACTCTATCGCCAGGCCGTTGCCACCGTGCACTTGCATGGCCTGATCGAGCGCTGTCAGCGACGTCTCTGCGGCAAGGAACTTGGCCATGTTCGCAGCCTCTGCGGCATCACCGCCCTCGTCGCTGATCTGCGCCGCGCGTGCCGTTAGCAGCCGTGCGCTCTGCACGCCGATGTAGGCCTCTGCGAGCGGGTGGGCCACACCCTGGTGGGCGCCGATCGGCGTTTTCCATACCGTGCGGTCATTGGCGAATCGCGAGGCTTTCACCAGTGCGAAACGGGCGATCCCGTTGTTGATCGCGGCGGCGCAGACGCGCTCGGGGTTGAGCCCCGCAAACACCTGCTTCAGACCCTCGCCGCGTGCGCCGATGATCGCGTCCTCGCCGATCTCGACGTTGTCGTAGAACACGGTGAACTGCTTCTCGGTGGAGCGCAGCGCCACCTCGATGGGGTGCATCGTGATGCCCGGTGTGTTGGTGGGCACGACGAACAGCGAGAGTGGCGCCCGGCCGCGAGCATCCGGTTCGCCATCACGTGCCACCACCATGACGGCATCCGACTGGTCGATGTTCGAGGTCCAGTACTTGGTGCCGTTAAGCACCCAGCCCGTGTCGGTGCGCGTAGCGGCGGTACTGATGCGGTGGGTATTGGAGCCGGCATCCGGTTCCGTGATGCCGAACGCCATCTTGCGGGTGCCGTTGGCAAGCCCCGGAAGCCATTCCGATTTCAGTTTTTCCGAACCGTGCGCTGTGATGATCGGCGCGACGATGGACTGGATCACCAGCGAGAGCAGGGGGCAGCCTTGCGCTGCGGTTTCTTCGATGATGATGTTCAGTTCGGCGAGCCCGCCGCCGCTGCCGCCATATTCTTCCGGGATCAACGTACCGAGGAATCCCGCCTCGGCGAGCGCGCTCCAGAGTTCTTCCGGTTGCCCGCCCCGTGCGACGACGTCCTGGAAGTAGCGGCGACCGAAGCCACCAGCCAGCTTGCTCACGCTAGCGCGCAGGTCGGGATGGTGGTCTGCCGTATCCACCAGCCCGGAAAAAAACATCTGCTCGGCTGTCATCGTGATTCCCTGTCTGCCTGTTGTGTCCCGGTACGCGGGCTCACTCTTTCCAGTTGAAAAAACCGTATCCGGATTTCTGCCCAAGTTCGCCGCGCGCCACTTTTTCGATGAGGATGGCGGGCGGAGCAAAGCGCGAGCCGTGTGCCTGCTCCAGCGTCCGCGCGATGTCGAGACGCACATCCAGCCCCACGATGTCGCTGAGACGCAGTGGGCCCACCGGGTGGTGATAGGCAAGTGTGGCGGCGCGATCGATGTCTTCCGCGCTGGCGACGCCGCTCTCCAGCATGCGCATTGCCTCGAGACTCGCCGCCAGATCGAGCCTGCTCGTGGCGAAGCCGGGTACGTCGTGCACGACCAGCGATTCCTTCCCCAGCTCTGTCGCGAAGGCGCGCGCCTCGGCGATGGCGGCGTCAGAGGTTGCGCTGCCGCGCACGATCTCGATCAGCCGTATCGACCAGACGGGGTTGAAGAAATGCATCCCGAGGAAACGGCTCGTGTCGCGGACGGCCACCGCTAGCCGGTCGATCGAGAGTGCGCTCGTGTTGGTCGCGATCAGCCCGGGT